>DALTVZ010000122.1 GCA_029987315.1 Methanocorpusculum sp. | reverse complement strand
ACTCTCGCAATCCAGCTACGCTGTCTTGCTCGTCCCTTCATCGGGAACGTTCGGGCAAATCCTTTCGCCGCCCCAGCGGCTCATTGTTGGAAATCCACTGGGTTTTTGGTGAAATAGAGTTATCATGATTGAATTATAGAAATTTTCCCTCATAGGAGGCGCTGGGGCGCCGACAGGATTGGCCCGAACGGTCCCGATGAAGGGACGAGCAAGACAGCGTAGCTGGATTGCGAGAGTGAGGAAGAGCAAATCCGATTCTGGGAGCCCGAAGGGCTCAGATTAGCGCCGATTCGCGGTTTTATTATAATCTCATACATCCACACCGATACTGTACACGAAGTCAGTGTACACCGTTAAATTCATTCATCTCTTTTTGTCTCTACGTTCCTCCCTCGATTCAATCGCCTTTTGCCTCCTACAAGATATCTACATTCCATCCATTTTCCGTCATCACCTTTTTCATCCTATACCCCAAAAATACTCTATCATAACCCCTAGGTCATTTTTATGAACGGCACAAAAAAAGCAGTCATCTTCGCTGCCCTCACGGCAGTCATTCTATTCTGTTTCATCGCAGGCTGTGTTGATACCAACAACGCCTCCGACGAAAATCTGTATATCATCCACACAAATGATGTTCACGGCCATTTCGCCGACAATCTTGGATATACCTCGGTCGCAGCCTTATATCAGCAGATGAAAGGCGAAGGAAAACATGTCATCCTTGTGGATGCGGGTGATTTCAGCCAGGGAACGGTCGAGCTTAAAGCCACAGACGGAGAGGCAGGCCTCGATCTCATGAACATGGTGGGGTATCAGGTCGCGATCCCCGGGAATCATGAATTCGATTATGGATTCGCTCATCTCCTTTCCTTGAAATCAAAGATGAACTTCTCCTTCATCTCTGCAAACATCTTCTATAATAATACCGATCAGCTTGTATTCCCGCCAAATACCATCATAGAGGCCGGCACACACAAAGTCGGGATCTTTGGACTCACAACACCCGAGACTGCTGTCACGACCTTTTACACAAATGTCGAGGATGTTGACTTCGCATCGGGCGACGACCTCTATAAAATCGCTCAGGATCAGGTCGACTATCTGAAAAGTCAGGGATGCGACCTCATCATCTGCATCGGGCACCTCGGCGTTTGTGAAAGTTCAGATCCAAACAGATCCACCGACGTTGCGAAAAATGTTGACGGCATCGATCTGCTGGTGGACGGTCACTCCCATACCGTTATGGAAGGCGGCGAGATCGCCGGCAGCACCCTTGTTGTCCAGACCGGCTCCTCCTTACAGTATATCGGGCTCGTCACCGTTTCACCGGATGGAAAAATCACCGAGACACTGATCAGCGAATCGCCCGGCCATGTCGACAAAGTCGATGCATATGTGGCAGATATCATGGCACTTACCCATGAAGTCTATGGCGAGATCGTTGCTACCACCTCAGTTGAGCTGGTCGCAGATAAGGTCGTGTCCCGAACAGGGGAAACTAATCTCGGCGATCTCTCAACAGATTCGATGATGTACGCTGCAGAAGCCGGAGGTATCAAAGCGGACTTTGCCGTGATAAACGGCGGGGCCATACGAAATTCTATCCATGTCGGGGATGTGACGGAATATGATCTCCTTAATGTGTTCCCGTTCGGCAATAAAATCGTTGCAGCAGATATGTCTGGTCGCATAGTCGCACAGATGATCGAGGATCAGACACAGGTCCTTCCAGAGCCAAAAGGCGGTTTCCCGCAGGTCTCGGGAATGTCTTATACCGTGGATACGACAAGACCCTATGCGGCTGGAGAAGTGAATCGTGTGACGATCGATTTGATCCAAGGCAGATCCTTTGATCTGAATGCAACATATACCGTCATTCTCACTGATTTTCTGGTGAATGGCGGGGACTCGTATCCAAATATTCCCGCGATGGGTGGTACATATATCACGCTTCATGCCGGTCTTGAGGACGGCCTTATCTATTATATATCCGATAAACTGAACGGTCTTGTGGATGAGGAGTATGCAAAACCTAAGGGTCGGATCACGATCATCACGAATGAAAGTGTTTCTGCTGCATCGATCCCCAAGGCGACCCTGATCCCAGGCGCTGCAGCCTGAGAGGGTCTCTTTTTTTTCTTTTTGGATTTTTTGATATTTTCAAATATTGAAAATCTATAAATTTATCGCATTAAAAAAAGAGGGGTTTTGCTTCAAGAATTCTTTATCCTGAAGCCAATAGCGATACACAATCCCGCAAGGATCCCAATGATTGGCAGAGGCGAAGCTGGTTTCTCGGTCGGGGTCGTAGTCGGCACGACCGTAGTCGGTGCGGCTGACAAATTCAAGGTCGCTCGCTATACGGTCGAGGGTCTTGAACTCCTCGTCTGTTATGTTGAGGTAGATGTGTTGTCTCATTTGTGTGATGTTCTGGGAGTGCTTTTATCCGTGGTGGTCAGTGGTCAGTGGTCATAGGTCACTGACTTTTGACTGATAGGTGATGCTCCCTATTT
>DALTVZ010000121.1 GCA_029987315.1 Methanocorpusculum sp. | reverse complement strand
CTCATCCTAAATTATTTAGGTTTTCAAACAGCTATACAGGAATATTTCCATTGTCCTTTTGGATTAATGACACGTACAGAAGTACGCTAATGTTATTCTCTTCTGCGATACTAATTAATTATTCCTTATTTTGCCGGAAACTGGATGGTTATCTTCAGAGCTGTTTTGATAAATAATACTAATTTAAAATATATTTACATTAAGTTGTACTTAATTTAAATATTTTACTAATATTGAGGCAAATAGGCTGATCTGGGGTTCTTCTACCTCTTATTAAGCATGCGCTCTCTACTAGGTCGATCTTTATAATAAACAAAAACTCTGTTTTTTCCACTTCTGCTCATAGATAAATAGCTATTCTCCACATAGGTCCAAAAATTTCAGCTCCATGATCTGACGTCTAAAGCAACAGATTCAGCCATTGACCAATGTTGGGATCTGGCTTTGCACCTCTGCTACCACGTCTTTAAGAGGGATATTCAGTTTTTGTGCAGCTTGTTTCATATCCTCAAATTCTGGCTTGACGGAAATGACACGGCCGCAGTGTTTTGACACTTTGACCCTCACTGAAAATTCCTGCCCTGAAATAATAAAAGTATAGGATCTCCTGATGCGGCCTGCAACGATCCTTGGTTCTTCTCTAATCCGCACACCAAGGGTCCCCGTCTCTTCCATCAATACCTCTACGAGTTTTTGATGTTGATCCAGAGTTGTGATCACAGACAAAACAAATACAGGGCGGTGCTTTTTGCCAAACCCTTGTGTAACAAAAACATCAACGGCCCCGGATGCCAAAAGCCGCTCAACGGCATAGCCGATTATCTCACCTGAAACATCGTCAATATTTGTTTCAAGAATGATGACCCTTTCCTCCGTCAAATCAGAAACCTCGCCCTCAATGAGCATAAGGCCATGATCTTTTGCATACCCTGTTTTCAAAGGCGTCATCGAGGGGATCGATCTTCGAAAAACCGCAAGATTTCCTAAAAGAGCTACTCCCTCAGGTGTGGTGAGTTCTGTAATGGCCTGACTATTAGAAAAAGGTATTTTGTGCAGAGCACATATCCCCAAAGTTTCCGGTAAATAGGTCCCAAGAGCTGGTGGTGTTGCATATATCGGGCATGAAAGAAGCCCCATTCCATCCAGAAGTGCGATAGGAGATATGATATCCTGGAGTTTTTCTGCGAGGGAAAAATCTCCTTCATGGAACTTCGTGTGTGCGGATCTCAAATCAGAGATAACAGATCGTAGCTTATGTTTAGCCAGATCTGATAATCCCAGTTCATCCATCACGACCTCAGGATCCTCTCCTTTCCATTTCCTGAGAATGTCAACGATATGTTTCTCTAACTTTTCAAAACCACCAAGATCAGAAAGAGCTGTCGCAAAAGCAGCTCCGCTGATACCTCCGATTCGCGGATCAACAATTAACGTTCTCATTCTGGAAAAGGCACATCCATTCTTGCGTAAATGAGCTGAGCGATTTTTCCGACTTCAGTTGCCTTGACTCTTGCGCCCGGGATCGAACGGGTCATATATCCGCCGTCTTCTGCCTCTTTTCCCGCTTTGTCTGGATCCATACCTAACAAAGAACCAACTGCCGCCGGTACCGTGATATTGATGATCGTGTGACCGATGTACTGAAGTTCCTGTGCGAGGATCGCACCGCATTGAAGAGCAAGTGCCCAGTCGGGATTATCTTTGTTTTTACCATTGAGCGCGAAATCCGGCACCTCTTTTCCGCTCAGATTCTCCACATGATAGGACTTGTTATCGATTTTTATGTCATAAGAAACATATGAATCAAAACCCCAGTAACGCTCGGTGAACTTATCAGTCCTTCTTCCATGAGGTTTGAGAGCTGTGAACTTCAGATCGATAGCATGGCCGGTGAAGCCGGTCAGGATCGCGGATCCTCGTTTCTCAACGTAATCTTTGCGTTCCTCATCCAGACGTTTTGCTACATCTCCTACTGTTTTTCCACTTTTCACCATGTCATAGGTCATCTCAGCACGGCGGTAAATTGCCCTGTCGCGGACGCCTTGTGATGCCAGGATGCAGACATTCGTGATTTTTCCGCGGGAGACCTGCTCGGCTTTTCGTGCGATGGTATTTAGACTGCATATGGCAAGCTCCGGGTCGATGAACCCGTCCATCTTGTATTTTCTAATAACCTCAGCTGCCGCAAATTCGTCGCAACCATTTTGCATCAAAAGCCGAAGGGCCGGCACAATGTCTCCAAGCACGTGGCCTAAGGGAGCATTGACAGGCCCTCCTGAAAACCCTGCACCGATCATAGCCGCTTCTTCAAATCCGGCAAAGATCTCTGAAAATGCCATTGAACCGATCACAGACGGCCCACCGACATCTTTAAGAATAAGACCAAAGTCTCCTAAAAGTTTTGCTGTATCATACTCCTCATGAGTGCCGCGTATGTGCAGTTTTTCTGGAAGTTTCGCTGCATCTCTGGCACCTTTTCAGGCCATATATGAGGAATCAACGGTTGCAAATTTTCCAAACTCTTCACCCAAAATTGCATCTGGATGTACAATTTCCATGGTCACTGCAGCACAGATCAATGCCGGCCAAAGTCCAAGCGGGGCGACCCCCGTTCCTGCCATTGCATTGAGCATGGCCTTTGTTCCAATGTTTGCGGCATTGTAAGCAAGTTCCGGAATGTTATAGTCTTCCCCAATTGCGGAGTGACCATAGATCGTGCCTCCGGAGATGAATACCGGGAGCGTCGCTCCGTCAACTCTGGTCAGTTTTTTCTCTTCAAGGGCTTTGTAGATCGCCATATAGGCGGGGAATGCCTGAACTCTGTGAGTGGATTTTCCGGTCACCAAGGCTATTGCACTTGTTCTCGCTCCACCGGCATGCATTCGTGCCATTGCGCCGAGTTTTCTGTTTCCAAGAGGCACACCTGACCGTGCTGCAGATCCTGCGAAGTAGGCAAGGGATGCAACGATCAGTGCTGCATTTTCCGGAGCTGCTCCGGCATTTGCCGCCGCTTTAACTGCTTTCTGTATGACGGTGTCTAATGGGATCTCACCAAGAGCTGCGTCCAGGATCGTCATTTTTTCCGCATTGTTTGCTTTTTTTCCTGAAGCCGATCCGAATATATCCTCTGCTATCGAGTTTGCGGCAGCATAGACTGCAAGTACGAGAGATCCGTGACCTTTCGTTGCGGCTTCAAGTTTATCGTTTGATAAAGAGTCCGGTTGATAGGTCGATGCCATTGAGGCGGCGTAGATGATTTTATGTTTTGTGTCGTTGGTCATGAGATTTCACCTCTGGTTGAGTGAGAATAAGATGTTCAAACCTTATATAGATTTCATACTAGGCCATATCTAAATAAAATTTCTATGTGTTTTTGATCTAAAAATGAACTTTATGATAACCCTTTATTGGAATTTTTGTAAAAAACTGCAGCTAAAGATGCATGCATAGCTTAAAAAATGATTGGTGATTATAAATTGAGTTCTTCGCGAAGTTCGGCAAGGGTCGCCTTTCTCTCTGCGTAGGCATCGTGCTGGTGGATGCTTTCCTCATTGGTCTGCCTGATGGTGATGTGCGTATCTCCGGGCAGATCGATGAATGTGGCAACGACTCTTCGCGCCATTTCACGAACGCAGTCTTCAACGAATCTTGCGTTCTTGTGAGCCGCCATAACGACGTAACTTTCATCGCCGCGTTTCAGAAGTTCGTAAATTTTTGCGCTCATCGACTCTTTAAGGACCGTAACGATCTTTTCGAGCGGGACAATAATATCGCCGTCGGTCTCAACACAAAGGAACCCGCGTCCACGCTGATTGTGGCTTGCCATCGGGATCTCTTCGAAGAATGCATCGATCTTGTCCGCAGAGATGTCGAGCTTTTCCATCACGTGCATCGCATGATCTTTCATGATATTCTGGGCACATGGGCACGCGGTGATACCGGTCACCTCAGCACCAACGCTTTTTCTCACGATTGGTTTGCCGCCTGTTCTCTGTGCAACTGCGTGTGCATAGACATTGATGACCTCCTGACATGATGTCTTTGAGACCGGGGTCTCACGGTTCATCATGTAAAAACTTCTCATAAAGACCTCTGTGCGGTCAGCGTACTCATGATGATCAAGAAGTTTCCTTGAAACAATCCCGCACACATCCTCAATACCTTTGACATCCCCGCTTGTTGCCTGCTGGAGAACTTCATCGATAACTTCAAAGTTTCTGGAAAGGTTTGCACCTTTCAGACTGCTGGGGAGATCAACGAATACATCAAACTCTGAAATGAAGATTGCGGGCCGAGTCTTTCCTGGTCTGCCGACTTCCACAAGTTTTCTGACATTCTTAACTCCAACACGCGTCAGGCTGATCCTTACATCTGGGGCGGTGGACTGTACATCTGGTAATGACATTATATATCGTGTCCTTTTTTTCGTTAGTATGCGTTATTGATTTAGGCATCTCAACGTGTAACTATCTGTATGGGTATGGGGGTATATAATTTTATACGTATGCGGATTTTCCATCTTTCTATAAATATCATGAGAAAAAGTATCGTTGAGAATGGTAATTTCGGTGTTATTTTCGAAAAAAGCAGTTTTGTGGTGGGTTTTTGTTCGTAGGCATGTTTAATATAGAAAATGATCATGGCAGAGTTTTTTCGTTCAAAATCACTCCTCTATTGAAAAAAATGTCTGATATAATAGTTTTTGATAGTAATCTGGCAACTTTGATGCATAAAATAGCGCCGCGCTTCGATATTCTATCTTTTTCTCTCTAAAGATCCGCTTCTGAAAACCATTTATAATAAGCTCAGGCCATTTATCACTGGCTTGAGCACACCTTCATCACGGTTTTTCCTTTCAAAAGCAACTTTCCAGTATTGAGCAGATTGCTGATCTCCCGCAGAACCTCCTCCCGCTCCTTTTCTTTTACCACTCCAAAATATGGATGTGTGTTCAACTGAAGTTTCACCGTTTTCGCCCGTTCCAGTCCAAGAAGGAATGATATGAATTCCTGCGTCGTCAACAGCCCGTCAACACCTTGTGCGGCAGAAAGGATCAAATTTGGGAGACTTCCTGACGGTTTGACCATTTTTTTGGGCTTTTCTCCACACATATCACAATTTCCGCAAGCCGGTGTCTCCTCATCAAAATAAGAAAGAAGAAGCTGTCTTCTGCATGATCTGACCGTGCAGTAAGCATACATCTGATCCAGCTTTTCTCTGGCGATCTCCGTCTTTTTTGGATCGGTGAACTCCTTCGAAAGCATAGACTCTATCTTTCGCCGGTCACCTGCAGAATAAAACAGCAGACACTCTGCTGGCGCTCCATCTCGCCCTGCCCTTCCTGTTTCCTGATAATACGACTCAATATCCTTTGGCATATGGGCATGGATAACGTATCTGACATCCGGCTTATCGATTCCCATCCCAAAGGCCACCGTCGCACAGATCACTTTGACTGAGTTTCGTAAAAATCCCTCCTGCACCCTGCTACGTTCCGGTGTCGGCAGGCCCGCGTGATACGGATTTGCCAAAATATGGACCTTTCTCAGCCGCTCTGCAAGTTCCTCTGTACTCGCCCGAGAAAAACAATAGATAATGCCAGGATCATCCTTGTGGGCCGTTACATAACTGATGATCTTCTGCATCCTCACCTGACCATTCGATTCGGCAAATGCTGAGTACCGAAGATTTTTTCGATCGAAACTTCCGATGAACTCTGCCGGACCCTTCAGAAGTAGCTCGTTCACAATATCCTCTCGAACCCGCCGACTCGCCGTCGCCGTAAAAGCAGCGAATGGTACATTCGGGAATTTTTCTCTCAGATGTTTGATCTCCCGATATTCCGGTCGAAACTGATGTCCCCACAAAGAAATACAGTGCGCCTCGTCCACGGCAAAAAGAGAGACCTTGCATCCGGAAAGCATCTTGGAAAACGCCGGAGTGACTGCCCGTTCGGGTGAAACATACAGTATCCTCACGTTTCCTTTACGTATTTCAGACTCGACCCTGCTACGCTCATCATACGTCTGCAGACTGTTGAGCATCTCCACAGTGACCCCTTGGTTTGAAAGAGAATCTACCTGATCCTTCATAAGAGCGATCAGAGGCGATATGACGATCGTCATCCCGTCGAGCATCAATGCCGGCAGCTGATAACACAGGGATTTTCCCCCGCCGGTCGCCATCACTGCGAGTACATCCCTCCCGCTCACGATCTTTTCGATGATCTCCTGCTGGTTAGGACGAAACGTCCGGTGGTGAAAGTATCTTTCAAGTGTTTGCTGGATCCCTCTCGTCATGGATATTCGTTAGATACCGGGAATGTAGGATGTCTGTTCTTTATAATACGGGATATATATGATCCGTGAATTTTCTACTTTAAAGTTATACCTGAGCACCTGCAGAATCCCAGGTTTTTCCGTTTCGTACCTGAGATACAGAAATTCTGTAAGCTCACGGGCTGTGTTCTGGTTGATCAGGATCGGCAGATAATTCCCTTCGTGTTCATCGGTCATGACCTCAATGATCTCAGGGTTTCTGATCGTCAGATCGATCTCCCACGGCTCAGCAAGATATCGGGCGACATCCGCCGCACAAACATAATAGCTCCGTTTGCCGGCAATGTCCGGAAGTCCAGTCGTGGTGTCCCCACCTGCAAGCCTGTCGGTCACCTCGAGATCCACATCGAATCTCCAGAACGGAACGAAGTCGGGTTTCACTCCTTCCATGGCTACCTGTGCCAGCAGATTGGGTTTTGCTATATCATAAGGAACATTCGTCACCGTATCAGCGGTAATGTCGAGGAGATGGGCACATTTTTTACATGGTGTGACCACTTCGCCCCATGGTTGACTCACCTTTTCACTACAGATAGGGCACTGCAGAATAATCGAGCCATGGTTTAGGATCTCATGATCAGTCAGCTTTTTTGGCATCCTGATCGCGGGTCGAAGGGAAGAAATGTGCTGCATCGTTCCTGAAGCGACAAAGGTTTTTCCTTCTTTGAATGCAGGATAGCCTGCCATACACATGGCGATCCCCATAAGAAGCAGGATGATCTGGAACATTTCGGCCAGCTGGTACAGTCCGGAATGGATAAGCATAGCAATCGATGATCCGATCATGATCCCTCCGGCAGCAAGTGAGAGTATCATCATTCGAGTGCGTGCGGTGAGATTGATCGGACTTGTCCCGCCGAGCACATCTCCCCTCACCCCATCCAAGATCGCCGTATAGTTTCCGCCTTTGTACTCATAGTGAGCGATCCAGACAGGGGCATATACGAGCTCGAAGACCTTCGGGATCAGAAACGATTTATTCAGCGTGATGGTATCGATTCGCTTTTCGACAGCGTTTTTGATCATGTCATGGATCGCTTCACGACCGCGTCTACTTGCCTTGATCGCAGAACCGCCAGGTTCCATCGAGACGACCGAACCCCGCACATATGGGGTCTCCCCTCCAGGGTCCAACCAGAGTTTGGTTATACCGTATTTTCCTGTATCGCAGGCACACTCCGTCCAGATGAACTCCTCGTCGATAAGCTCCTCAAAGATGTTTCTTATCACATTGCCTGTCTGTTCGGTGTACTCAGAGTAGCCGCAGGCAACCGCCTTTCCCTGTGCCACGAACCGCCAAAACGGCAGGTACTGAAGATACAACTCCCTTACGGCTGCACATTTAGCCAAATCAGGGGCTTTGATTCCTTTCGAAAACCAGGTACGGAGCGTTCGGTCGGCGACCCCTCTGGTGATCTTTGCTTTGTAATACGACTCAACGATCTGATCCTCAACTGAACGTTCAAGCCCCATCCTTTCCCTCCCTTCGTTTAAGGTCGACCACACCAAGCATCTCGCTTTGATATAGGAAGAATATCAGCAGTGCCGCAACCAAAAGGAACAACCATGGATTGAAGTAGACGGCGATCAATGAGAGGATAGCCACCGGGATACAGGCGATAAGCGCTGTTCTTCTCCAGTTGACCGGTTCTTTGATCGGATGCCACTCTTCATAGATATGCCCTGTCTCTGCGTCCACCTCGACCATATAGATGGAGTTTTTCACTTTGTAACTGATCAGCCAGATTGGGATCCCGATCAGCTCCTCGGCACGAGCGATACCGTGGAGGTCTGGATAATATACGTAAGGATATACAGTCGCAGGAAGAATATTTGCGTCCTCTGGGACGGGCGTCGTCATCGTATAGGATCTCTCAATATCCTGTAGACCTGAAAGAAGCGTCCCGCAGGCTGGGCGGTAGACGGTCACATCCACCCCTCCATCCTCTCTGATAAATTTCCAGAAGGGATAGTAAAGCATGACAGCTTTCCCAAACCTGATCCTGTCGTTTGGGATAAACGGCTTTGTCTCTGACCCAAGCCATTTTGCGGCGATCTTTCGCGCCCGCTCCTCATCGACTCGAGGGGTGATCACGCCGGAGCACTGCAGAGGTGAGGATATTCCTTCTGGTGGTTCTGCCATAAATGATTCAATATATTCACGTGCATTCAGATAGATGTTGTCTTGACCTGTCCCAAAGAGCCTCCTTTGGCTCACTGGACTCGGAGCATATTTATATCTATAATGCACACAATTATACATTAACGTATATTGTTGTGATAACTGATGCTAAATATAACAACCTTTCTTGATGCAAACTCCTGCCGTCTGAAAAAGCCGGTTTTCTTTTGCCCGCAAAGAAACACCTCATACACCTCAGCTGAACTGCTCTCGATAAGTTCTGCTATTGCCCGCGATCTCCTCTCCCTTGGCGCCGTTAAAGGCGACCGTGTCCTCCTCTATATGAACAGCAGCCCCGAATACCTTGTCTCCTACTTCGCTATCTGGAGGATCGGCTGTGTCGCCGTTCCCACAAATCGCGTCTATACCGCAAGCGAGATCGCCTATATGGTGGAGAACTCAGGGACAAAAATTTTCATCACCGATCTTGATGGTGTGAAGACCGCCGAGGGTCTACCTGTCAAAGTGTATGTGCCAGGAGACATCGAATCTCTGCGGGACGCTCCCCGCCTCTTACCAGGGAACACCGAATTTGATGATCTCTGCCAGCTTCAATATACCTCTGGAACGACCGGAAAACCCAAAGGTGCGATGCTCACGCACGGAAACTGGTTGGCTGCGATACACAACGAATGCGATGTCCTGACCTACAAACAGGATGACGTCTATCTCGGGATCTATCCGATGGGCCATGTCGGTCTTTCCTGGGGAATTGCCGCGATGCGTGCCGGAGCAATGTACATCATGATGGAAAGGTACGAGTACGATACCTATCTCTCACTCTGCAAAGAGCACAAAGTCACCGTTCTTGCAGGCATGCCTCCCGTTATCCACTCACTTACAGAAGCTCCCCTGGGTCCTGAAAAAGCACTCGCCACCGTTCGTGAAATCATCTCCGGCGGCGGCCCGCTGCATCATGACATCTGGAAAAAATTCCACACCAGATACAACATTCCGGTGATCAATGCGTATGGTCTTTCAGAAACGGTCGTGATCGGAACAGGGACCGTTATTCGGCCCGAGGATTATGCATCGGCCGACCGATTCCAGAGTGTGGGTCATCCGGTCTGCTTCTCTGAGGTCAAAATCGTTGATGAGACAGACCCGTCGATCGAGCTGCCGATCAATACACCCGGCGAGATCGCTCTGCGGGGTCCGGCCGTCGCCAAAGGATACTGGAACATGCCCAAAGAAACTGCGGCCGCGTTCCTTGCAGACGGCTGGTTTTTGACAGGTGACGTCGGGTATCTTGACAAAGATCTGAGGCTTTGCCTCACCGACCGGAAAAAGGATATGATCGTCATGTCAGGCTGGAAGATCTACCCCACCGAGGTCGAAGAGGTGCTCATCCGGCACGAAGGCGTCTCTGAGGTCGCCATATTTGGGATACTCGACGAACATCGGGGCGAAATTCCGGTGGCCGCCGTTGTTTGGCGGACGGGCTGGGACAGCTCAGATAAAGAGGGCTCTCTTTTGGCATTTGCCAAAGAGCGGCTTGCGGGCTACAAAGTTCCCCGCAGGCTCATTTCGGTGGACGCTCTCCCCCGGGTCAATGGCTGGAAGCTCCTGAGACGGGAACTTCGCGAACAATAT
>DALTVZ010000120.1 GCA_029987315.1 Methanocorpusculum sp. | reverse complement strand
TCCGAAATATTCGAGGCGCTCGGCTTTGGCACCGTCGTCCTCAAGATCCACAAAGTCGGACAACGCTCCTTCCAGACCCTCAAAACCAACCGTGAATACATGCCCGGCGAAGGACACTGCCCCTGGATCTTCGCCTCCGCAAAATCAGCAGAACGGGAATACGAAGCACTCAAAGCATTGAACGGCAAAGTCAACGTCCCCGTCCCGATCGACATCAACCGGCACACCATCGTCATGTCCCAGATCTGCGGAAACAACCTCTTCCGCTGCGTCCTCGAAGACCCGGACACCGTCTATGCCGACATCCTCGCCGAGGTGAAAAAAGCATACGCCGCCGGATTTATTCACGGCGACCTCTCCGAATACAACATCATGTGTGACGGAGATACCGTCTGGCTCATCGACTGGCCCCAGTGGATCCCACCCACTCACCCAAACGCAGACATCACCCTCCGGCACGACCTTGAGACCGTCATCAACTACTTCGCAAAGAAATATCAGACAAAATACGACCTTGAAGAGGCCATTTCTTTCGTAACCACCCCATGAGCCCTCTTGTATTCGGTATCGACAAAATCAAACCAGACTCGCCCGGCTCACCCGGCGGGCTCTACGGCATCGTCCGGGTCGTCGACAACCGTATCGAATCCGAAGAACGATATATTACCCTGCGGCGGCTTCTCCGCCTCATCAATATCGAAAAGCCTGATATCGTGGCCGCCGGAACGCTAAAGGACATCGCCCCCGACACCGGATCACTTTTTTCCCTCGCCGCCGCTCTGCCTTTTGAAACAGATCTCGTCCAGATCATCGGCACCGAACCAAACCCCTCCCCGCTCCCAAAAATTGCCGAGCGGTACAACCTCCGGTTCGATCCCGGAAACCTCATGGAAAAAGCAAAGACCGCGGCCTTGATCGCGGCATTTGGCGGCGGCTACGAGGTGGTCAGCTTCACCGGACCCACCACCATCACCGTTTCTCCGGCAAGAGCTCGGATCCGCACACACCAGAGCAGATATGTCCGGCGCATTCACGGATCCTTCATGTCACTTTCCCGCGAGGTGGAGGCGGATCTCCTCTCAAACGGCATGATGTTCGACTCTTCCCTAAAGAGATCCTCCCGCGGAGCACGAAAGGTCCTGTTCACCATTCCCGCCCCGCGTCATGAGGTCCCGGTCTCCTCCCGCAGATCAGCAGGCGTTCTCATCCGGGTCACCGGAACGAGGAAGGATCGTCCGGCATTTGTTCCACTCTCGAAAAAGCCGGCCTACCTGATCGTCGGTATCGCGCCGGGAACGACCGTCGGCATCGCCGCACTGAATCTGGACGGGGATCTTGTTCACCTCTCCAGCTCACGGTCGTTTGGTCCGCCCGAGATCATCTCCGCTCTCTCCGCGATCGGCAGACCGGTGATGATCGCATCCGACAAAGCCGAGATGCCGTTTGGTGTGGAAAAAGTCAGGCGTGCTTTTTTGGCGGTAGCTCATACCCCGGCAAAGGACATGCTGCTCAGGGAAAAGGCTGAACTTGCCGAAGGATATGATTTTAACAACGATCACGAACGGACCGCACTTTCGGCCGCGGTATCTGCGTATCAGAGTTATGCCAACAAGTTCGAGTCGATCCAAAAAAGGATCCCTCCCGGGATCGATGTCGAAACGGTTCGTACCGGCGTCATCCGCGGCCTCTCCCTCGAACAGGTCCTGGAAGGCATTCAGGATCTTGAAGGGCTCCTTGCCGAACCAAAGTATGTTCCCGAGGAGATCATCCTTGATGAAAAGGACGAACGTATCTTAAGACTCGAGGAGGATGTCTCAAAACTTCGTAAACTAGCTGGCAGTTTATCCGAGGAGGTGGATGTGAAGGATCGGGCAATTGCTGCTCTCCAAAAACGGCTTGTTTTCGAAAGAGGGGAACGTGTAGTCGAGATCCGCCCATCTGAAGAAAAACCCTCCCGGGACGCGGAACTTCTTTCGACAAAGAAAGCTCTGGAAAAAGAGGAGCGAAAAAGCAAGGCGCTTATGGACCGTCTGGAGCGGATGAAGCATTTTATCTCTCTGCAGGCCGGGGATGGGAGCACTGCTCTGAAGGTTCTTCCCGAGCTTACCAAGGATCAGGTCAAGGATCTGGACTCTGAGATGGGGATCATGGAGGAGGATGTTTTGTATGTCCTAAAAGTTGACGGCTGGAAGAGATCGCTGATCCGGGAGTTTGCTGAGATCAAGATCGGCGCAGTGATCCTGCCGCGCCTGACCTATGAGTCGGCGCATACAGAGCATCTCATCGAGGAGTTTAGAAACGTGAACATTCCTGTTCTGGATGGTGCGAATCTTTCGCCCCGCGTGAAGGGAAAGATCGGGGTGGTGGACAGCGCCGCTCTGGAAACGGCGCTTGCCTCCTGGAATACGACGCAGCTGGTTTACGAAAACGAGAAGAAGTTTGGCGAGACGAAAGCAGCGAAGGAGACCGATCCGGAGCCGGAGTTTTCCGTGGAACGGCAGAAACCTGCCCCGCCGCAGAAAACACAGCCGATGTTTCGGCCAAAACCTGTGCCTGTTGTCGAGGTCCCTGAGCCAATAGAAGCACAGGTAAAAAAGCCGGTTGCAAAGCCGGCTCCCGAGCCTGCACCTAAACCGGTTGTAAAGCCGGCTCCCGAGCCTGCACCTAAACCGGTTGCAAAGCCGGCTCCTCAGCCTGCACCTAAACCAGTCCAGAAGCCGGCTCCCGAGCCTGTACCTAAACCTGTGCCGGTAGTAAAACCAACCCCAAAAAAGGAAAAGCCGGCCAAAAAACCCGCTTCCCAACAGAAACCCGAGCCAGGATCCGCGGCAAGGGTCCTGTTTGGCGTGCTCTCCGAGTATCGTGAAGAGCGCAAAAAGGAGCTGAAGAAATAATGGATGACCGTGCTCTTCTTGGATCCATACGTCATCTGATCGGGGAAGAGGAAACCGCGGACGACTGCGCCGCATTTGAGCTGCCGGACGGAAAGATCCTCGTATCCAGTACAGACATGCTACATGAAACCACCGATTTTCCACAAGGCATGACCGAGTTCGAAAAAGGCTGGATGAGCACCGCGGTCACACTATCCGACATCGCAAGCTGCGGCGCACAACCGATCCAGATCCTGGTGGCAATTGGCCTCGACGATCCGTCTCGCCTTGCTCCGTTCATGGAAGGCGCCGTTTCCTGCGCAAAAACCTTCGGAGCACAGGTCTCCGGCGGGGATATCGATAATCACACAGAACTTACCGTCGTCACCACAGGCTTTGGGATCGTCGAAAAGGAGTTTTACTGCAGGCGATCCGGCGCTTCGCCCGGCGATTTAGTCTGCATCACCGGCATCCCCGGCCGTGCTATGGCAGCACTCGAAGGGGACGAACGATACCGGAATTATCTCCTGACCCCGACCCCGGAGGTCGAGGCAGGGAAAAAGATCGCACGATCCGGGGCATCATCCATGATGGATGTCTCCGACGGGCTCGCTATCTCATTGTATGATATGGCGGAGGCGTCCAACGTCGGTTTTTCACTCGATTCAACCATGTTTACGCTTCCCGATGTGCGTTTCGGATCAGCCCTGGAGTATTATCTGTATGGCGGCGGTGATTTCGGTCTATTGTTCTGTATACCGCAGGCACGTTTATCGGCCCTTGATACGAAACATACCGTTATCGGGCATGTCGTTTCAGAAAAAGGCGTCTGGTGTGATGGGAAAATAGTAGAAAAACGCGGATATGCTCACGTTTGGTGAGCATGCACATATCTGTGCAGCATCACTCCATTCGTGACGATCCGTTCCCCGCCGTTTTCGTAGATCTCAAAACCCAGATGATACACGATCAGATCTGCTCCAACTCTTTTTGCGAGTTCTATTAGTGCCGGCACCATCTCAGTACCGGGGCGGATCGCGTAGATCACCTCCGCTTTATAGAGTGAAATATTCGGCTCGACACAGTCATCGACCACAGACGGAACACCGCAGTTTGGATATGCATGCACATCCGTGCAAAGGATCGGGATACCCGCATTTCGGACGATCTCTGCCGCCACGGTTTTCCCGCCGAACCCCACCTCCACGGCCGAACGATAGTTTTCTGCTATGTACCGTCCGATCGTTGTCTCGATGCCGTTTCTCATATAACTAGGTATCTTTATCGCTGTGAACGAAGAAATAACTACGAGTATGGGGGTACATCTTTTCTGGGACAGTCGTGTTCCTGTGGGTCTTTCGCGTCCGGTTTCTGAGGAGTTGTCCGCGGTCCTTGAGATGCCGGTCTCTCGGATCGACAACGAGATCTTTCCGCTTGAGGGTTTCGACCCTCTTCGAAATCAGTATGATGCCGTGAAAGTTCTGCAAAAGCTGGATATGTTTCGGAGAAGAACACCCCAATTGTTCAAACCAGCCGATATGGATATGGCATACTATAATAAATTCAATCATATCTACGAGAAAATTTTGCTGGTCACCCCGGGCGATCTGTATGAACCCCTCGCAGACTTCGTGTTTGGTCTTGCCTATCCAAAGCTTGGGGTAGGGATCGTCTCACCGGTCCGGCTCAGAAACGAGTTTTACGGGAAATATGAGGACGATTCCGCGCTGATCGACCGGATCGTCAAGGAAAGCGCTCATGAGATCGGGCACCTGTTCGGGCTTGGTCACTGTGATAACCCCGGATGTATCATGTATTGTCCGCGAAACCTGGACGAACTGGACCGGAAACGCAAATACTTCTGCGGAAAATGCCGCGTGCAGCTGACCGGCGATAAATCGGAGGATGAGCTGTTTTCATGATCCCCTGGGTCACGGTATGGGGATACGGCGCCGAGATCAAATCGACACGTGACTCGTTGATCGTCCGACAAAAAGGGACAACGACCCGGTACCCCCTGGATGACATGCGGCATCTTCTGATCGCGGGCGGGCACTCTCTGCACACCTCGGTGCTGGAACGTCTGGCGGATCGTAATATCGCGGTATCCTTTTTTACTGCGCACGGTAAACCGGTCGGCGGTCTGTATGGTCGGGGTGGTCCATCCCTTCTTGCGGCACAACGTGAGATCCCGGTTCACAAGTTTGCGATGACCTCGATCCGCTGCTCCTTGGACGAGCGGCTCCGGTATCTGAACGAACTCGCCGAGTCGGATCCAAAGGGGTTGTACTTCAAAGGTGAGCTGGACATCCTCACCAAAGCACGAGAGGAGTTGGCATTTCTTATCACACTCCCTGAGATCGGGAGAGCGTTCTCTCTTACGAAGACGATGTACTATGAGATCCTTTCCCGAGCGGTTCCAAAAACGCTTGGATACCGCCGGCGGGTCCAGCCTCCATTTACGGATCCGATCAACGTGATGCTTTCTCACGGGTATGCGGTTTTGTATGCGAGCTTTGCGGTGGCCTGTGTTGGGGCGGGTCTGGATCTTTCCCGAGGGGCATTGTATGGCGAGATCGTTCCGGTGACCGGTGGTCGGGGCGGCTGTGTTCTGGATCTTGTGGAACCGGCTGGTATTTCTATGGTGGATCGGGTGGTTGTCAAAATGGCGGCGGAAGGTCTTTTGGAAGGGGCATATGAGGTGACGACCCGGTGTCTCCTCTCTGAAGAGACGAAAGAGGAGTTCATGAAACGGCTGCATGCTTCGATCGATACGGAGAGTATCGAGGCCAATGTGTATAGATATGCCAAAGCCGTTAAAGAGGGCGGGGATTTCGCCTTTCATTACTGATACCAAAGGCATAAGAGCCCGTCGCCCTAATTTATAGTCCAGAGATACCCCTCATACTAGGAAGGATACATAATGTTACAAATTGCACTGGCTGGAAAACCAAATTGCGGCAAATCAACCTTTTTTAAGTCGTTGACGCTTGCAAATGTTGATATCGCAAACTATCCGTTCACCACGGTGAACCCAAACAAAGGAGTTGCCTATGTCCGGTCCAAGTGTCCGTGCAAGGAGCTTGGCATCCAAGGATGCACCGAATGTGTCGACGGAAACCGGTTTATCGCGGTCGAACTCATCGATGTTGCAGGTCTTGTGCCG
>DALTVZ010000119.1 GCA_029987315.1 Methanocorpusculum sp. | reverse complement strand
TCTGAGGAGTTCCCGGTCGCTATTCATCTTGAAGCACTTGAAGCTTGCCAGATCCGTCACACGGCAATGGAAGCTGCACGTATCAATATGAATAGACGTCTAATGAAAGATGTCGGAAGAAACAATTTCCACTTAAAGATCCGACCATATCCTCACCACGTTCTCCGTGAACACAAGCAGGCAACTGGTGCAGGCGCGGACCGTATTTCTGAAGGTATGAGACTTGCATTCGGCAAACCAGTCGGAACTGCAGCCCGTGTTGAAGAAAGACAGCGTATTTTCACCGTCTGGACAACCCCGCAATATATCGATCAGGCGAAGGATGCACTTCTTCACAGCGGATACAAACTTCCGACACCGATCAGAATCATTGTTGAGAACTAAGGTTTTTTCCCTTTAGCTCTCAATTTATGATACTTTTTTAAAAAATTGCTTATCTTCAAATAGTAATCCTGATAGATATTTGGGCTGCATAATTTCAGCAGTACTGCAAAAAAAAGTATTTTTTTAGAAGAACATATCCAACGTTGTCTTTTTAGACTTGGTTGGATCAAATTCGTCCCAGTCCCATCCGAGTGCATCAAAGATGCGGTTCAGCGGCGCTTGAAGAGTTTTCTCGAGCATCGTTTCCCAGTCGATCTCAAACGCCCCTTCCGGGATCTGATCGGGATATTCAAAGCAGAGCACATCAGTGTCTGGATACTTGTCCGGCTGAAGGCTTCGCTTGATGTAAAGCCGTTTAGGTTTACTGCCGCGTTTGAAATCTGTTTCCAGATGTTCATTTGAGTATAGCGCTCCTCGTCCATGTGCATCCAGATGGACATAATCGGCAAACGACTTGTTTATCCCGCTTGGGATCCCCGCCTTTTCGAGAGGGGACCTTCCCGCACGATACATGTTCAGCACCTCAGGGAGATATTTTTCCACATCTGCTTTGCCGTTCCCTTTCAAGATCATCTCCAGAATTTTTTCCTGTGCTTCACGGGTGATCTGCGCCGAGTCTGATCGTTTCATCTCAAAGCCGGTGATATCGATCTTATCGACATCCTGCCCCTCTTTCCAGATGAGATGGCCGGCATACCGCTTCTTTGCCCCTCCCTGGAAAAATTTCCGATAGATTTTTTCGAACTTAATCGAGAAATAGTTCGTATCTGCACCAAGGATATCCTTTGAAAATGCCTGATAGCTTGCGTTCAGCTCCTCCTCGATCCCACGTGCGATCTTCATCGTGTCTTCTATGGGCATTGGGGGTATCTGGACGAAACAGGAATCCGTATCTCCGTAGATCACTTCATATCCGTGTTTGGTGATGACCTCCTTTGTGTGCTGGATGATCGCACGGCCAACAGAGGTCACTGCTGCTCCAATATCCCGATCATACAGTCTGAACCGTGAGAATCCTGAAACGCCGTAGTAGGTGTTCATGATCACTTTGAGAACATTCTGCTGCATATCATAGAGCGTGTACTCATCCGACCCGAATGGGAATTTGTTCCTGAGTTTTTTCTTTTCATCACGTTCGGTCATCAGTTCGCTGATGATCGACCGGGTGAGCCCGTCTGGAGATTTGTTGAACCTGATCCCGTTTGGAGCATGGATCTCGCCATTGGGTGATTTCGTCTCCGGGGACGCGTTCAATGTCATCATTGCCATCGGATAGAGAGACTTCAGATCTAAGACGATGACATTTTCTCTGACGCCTTTGCTTGGAGCAAAGACGGTGGCTCCCTCGAACTCCTCCCCGCTTGCATTTCCTTTGGACGGCAGAATGAATTTCCCGAATGCTTTTCTGAGAATGTAGATGTCGATGACATTCGACGAGTTCAGTGTCTTATCCAGGGGGCAGCCGACATATCTGGCAACTTCCTGATAGAACTCGATGATGTTGCTTTTTTTGTTGATACCGACACAGAGCTCAACGTCCTTGAAGTTGTACTCGACCATCTTTATCGGGTCATTGTCCCAGAGATCCCCAAGCGTTCCGGTGTATCTGACTTTGGTCTCGCCAAGTTCATCATCGGCGACCGCATCCAGACGATATGACTCCTTCTGACTCCCCTGCATCTTTTTGTATGCGGCGAGAAGATCGAAGATGACCCGTCCCCGCATCGCGTTTCTCTCGGTCATTCCCGGCATGCGGGCAAAGACCTCGGTCCTGAACCCAAGTGTCTCTGCACGTTTCAGAATATAGTCCGCGTCAAAATCGATAAAGTTCCAACCGGACAGAATGTCAGGATCCTTTTCCTGAATGTAGTTGATGAAACCGGTGAAGAGATCACGCTCAGTATCATAATCGAGGATGATGTGATTTTCTGAGAAACATCCGCTGGCAAGCGGTTCTGCTTTGTCAAACTCTCCTTTGGTTTTTCCATTCAACACGAAGGTCGTATACTGATCATCGAACGAGTCGTGACAGGTGACGCAGGTTATCGGGTCTCGTTGTGGTTCAGGAAATCCGTTTCTGTCATCACACTCAATATCACACATACAGACCCTTGGTCGTGAGATGACGGTGGCAGGAGAGACTTCCGTGAAGGAGCACTCTTCAGAAGGTACCGCGACTCCTCCTGTGAGTCCTGTGTCGATAAGAAACCGTGTGGCAAACGGAATGTCAGCCTCGAAATGGTGATAAGTCTCCCTGGTGTTTCTCACGTCACCTGGTTTTTCGGTGTAGATACGACGAAGAGGTTCTCCTTTGATCGATACACCGCGGTCCTGTGTTATCTCGATATTTTCAGGATGTGGTTTGTCTGCTTCACTTTCACGGACCCAGAAGTAGGGGCGAAAACCGGTGACCTTCAGTTGATGAGGTGTTCCGTCGGCTTCCCGTCCAAATATGTGGACCACCGGTCCTCCGGGAGCATTTGAGTATTCTGCCTGATTGATGGCGATCTCCATCAGAATCTCCTGCAAAGCCCCTTTAAGTATTCTGCGGCTTCAAGAAGTTTTTCCGATTCCCATGGGTCGAATTTCAGGCTTTCATCAATTTTCGCGCCGTTCTTTGTGACGACTGCCGGAAGTCCGATCGAACATCCGTCGATACCGTAAGCGCCGTTTGCCGGAAGAGAACAGGTGATCTTTTCGCCCTTCTCTATCTTTTCCATCATTGAGACGATGTGATATGCGGGGCCGAACACTGTTCCTGCTTTCCCTTTGATGACCGGCATCGAAGAGCCGCGAAGACCGATCAGGATCTCTTCGCGGACCGCAGTGGGGATCTCAATATCCAGATGAGAAAAGAGCGGGACCTGGTGTTCTCCATGTTCTCCAAGGACCACAGACTTGGCCTCGATCCCCATCGATTTGAGCGCAACGTTGAATCTTCGGCTGTCAAGCAGGCCGCCAAATCCTACGACCTGTCCTTCATCAAGGTCAGTATGTTTCGCAAAATACCACGTGAAGACGTCCATGGGGTTGGTGACGACGATGAGTTTTCCTGAAAATCCTTTGAGGAGTTCTGCGGCCTCCTTTGCGATCGGGAGATTTCTATCAAAGAGATCGGCACGTGTCTTGATATTTGGAGAACGTGAGTAACCGGCCGAGAATATACAGTAGTCGGCATCTTTGAAATCAGCGACATCTGTAGAGATGGGAATGTCCATCCCGTGGATTATATCGAGTTTTTGCGCATGCTGCAGTGGTTCACTGATATCAAAGAGGACGAGTTCATCGGCAAATTTTCTGAGGGCAGAAACGTATGCGACTTCTCCGCCAATTCTACCCACTCCAAGGCATGCAACTGTAGTCATCTGATATTGTATTGGTTTTGTTCGGGTTTAATAATGGCGACAAATCATGATCCGGATATTGGAGTGACTTTCAGCCGCTTGTTTTATTATCGCTCATTACCTTCATGTACGTGATTCAGATGCGAAGCGACGATGTAAAATCGGGATACACCAGAGCGCCAAACAGATCTCTTATACGCTCACTCGGAATATCGGATAAGGAGATGGAAAAACCCTTTGTCGGTATCGCCAACTCGTGGAACACCATCGTTCCGGGACACACTCATCTTAGAATGGTCGCCGAACGCGTCAGAGAAGGAGTTGCTGCCGGTGGTGGTACCGCTTTTGAGTTCAACACGATAGGTATCTGCGATGGGATCGCAATGGGGCATGAAGGCATGCGGTATTCGCTTGCCTCTCGGGAAAATATCGCGGACTCCGTTGAACTGATGATCCAGGCACACCGGTTCGATGCTCTTGTCTGTATATGCACCTGTGACAAGATCGTGCCCGGGATGCTTATGGCAGCGGCACGATGCAATATTCCGGCGATCGTTATCACGGGGGGGAACATGCTGCCGGGGCATCACCAAGGCTGCGAACTTTCACTTACTGATATTTTTGAAGGGGTCGGAAAGGTCGCCGCACATAAGATGACCGAAGAGGAACTCCATGAGCTGGAGGCCGCTGCTATGCCCGGTTGTGGGAGCTGCCAGGGGTTATACACAGCAAACACCATGGCATGCATGACGGAGGCGATGGGGATGTCACTACCGGGCTGTGCGGCGATCCCTGCAGTGGACTCTGCTAAACTTCGCCTGGCGTACGAAAGCGGCGTTCGGGTCGTTGAACTGATCCGTGAGGATATCAAGCCTAGTGATATTATCACCAAAGAGTCGCTGAAAAATGCAATTGCTATAGATATGGCTCTTGGCGGCTCAACAAACACCGTCCTTCACCTGATGGCTATCGCTCAGGAGGCGGGAGTTCCTCTGACCCTTGATGATTTTACTGAGATGGGAGCGGTCGTTCCACATATCTGCTCCATGCAGCCGGGAGGACCGCACTCAATGCAGACGTTATATCATTCAGGCGGGATCCCAGCTGTGTTCAAGCAGATCAGACCTCATCTTGATGATCGTATGACAGTATCGGGAAAAACGGTGTACGAGATCGCAGATGCTGTCAAATATGTGGATGAGAATGTGATCCACAGTATGAAAAATGCAGTTCACAGTGCAGGGGGGCTGAAGATCCTGAAAGGCTCTCTTGCACCGAACGGATCGGTAATCAAATCTGCGGCAGTGATCGATTCGATGTGGAAGCATGAAGGGCCTGCCCGTGTGTTTGACGGAGAGAATGAGGCGATGGACGCGATCCTCACCGGAAAGATCGTGGAAGGCGATGTGGTCGTTATCCGGTATGAGGGACCAAAAGGCGGACCCGGAATGCCGGAGATGCTTGCCCCCACCTCGGCCCTTATGGGGCTTGGCTATACGCAGGTAGCTCTCGTGACGGATGGTCGATTTTCCGGAGGAACACGAGGTCCTTGCATCGGACATGTAGCTCCCGAAGCAAAAGCGGGAGGGCCGATCGGATTGGTTCGTGAAGGCGATATAATCTCGATCGACCTGTATGAACAGAGGTTGGATCTTCTCGTGAGCGAGGCCGAACTCTCCAAGAGAAGAAGCGAGTGGGTGCCAAAAGAACGCCAACTAAAAGGTGTTCTTGCACGATATGCACGATATGCCGGCCAGGCTGACACAGGCGCCGTACTCGAATAATCTCTTTATTTTTTTGTGAATGGATTTTTTTCATCGAGAGTCATTTTTTTACTCTATTATCAATGATGAATGAATATTTGCTTTAACTTAGCATATGAGAACACACACCAACAACCCAAATTTGATTAGATACTCAAATATGGTAATAATTATATAGCTATGAGTATAATAGATGCTGAAGCTGGTTCAACCTGCTCAGGAGTCATCGTTCATGTTTACCGGGATCATAGAAGAGATTGGAACAGTGACAAAAATAAAAAAAGGCCAAAGCTCCTCGGTAATTTCCATCCAAGGAAGCAGGATTTTTGAAGATCTCCATCTGGGGGACAGTGTTGCAGTGAATGGGGTCTGTCTTACGGTAAGCGGACTCACCAGTCAAAGTTTCGATGCAGACACGACAAGCGAGACACTCGTCCGTACATCTCTTGGCGCACTAAAACCCGGAAGCAATGTGAATCTTGAGCGTGCCATGTCGTCAAACGGCCGTTTTGGTGGGCATATCGTTACCGGCCATGTTGACGGTACCGGGGCGATCTCGACGATCCGCCGAGATGATCGGACCGTCTGGGTCACCTTTTCGGCAGGTTCCGAGATCATGAAGTACATCATCGAAAAAGGATCCATCTCGGTGGATGGTATCAGCCTAACTGTGGCATCGGTGAATTCTGATTCGTTCTCTGTAGCAATCATCCCTCACACCGAGAGATCGACGACCCTTCTCTCGAAGACACAAGGCGAATCAGTAAATCTGGAATGTGATATGATCGGAAAATATATTGAACGGTTCATGACCCGAATGCAGAATAAAGATCAGCAGAAGTGCGTCATAACCGAGGACTACCTCACCAAAGCAGGATTTTAGCTATGTTTGAATTTAACTCGA
>DALTVZ010000118.1 GCA_029987315.1 Methanocorpusculum sp. | reverse complement strand
GCTCCGATACATGACGAGATAAAGAAACTGAAAAACCCTATTCCGCTAAAGATCGTGATCGATGAAAAAAATTCATTGATCCTTGTGAACAATGAGTATTCGATTCTTGTTGTCTGCAATAATCTGGTAGAAGGACTGCAGGAAGCGGCGCTGCAGTTTGCAGACGACTTCATGGATTATACAGATGATTCCCTGCCCATGACACAGGATGCACGGGAACTTGGAGAGAAGTTGCGGGAATCTGTCTGGCTGTGATTCAATGGGTGTAATAAAAGGAGCAACAGTACATAAAGCATTACTAAAGAAGGGATTTATTACTGCACCCGGAAAACAGAAGCATATCAGATATCAGTTCTGTGACGGAGAAAAAAGATCGTCAGTGAGGGCCCACGAGTCATAACGGACAAGAGTTATCCGACTCGCTGCAGCAGCTGATGGCAGCACAGGTACATCTTTCCAAGGCTGAGTTTTTAGCAATGGTTTCCTGCACTATCGGCCGTGATGATCTCGTGAAGAAGTACACTGAAAATGGCCTGTTGAAGAGGTAGAGGAAGAAATACAGCCGCCTTACTTTTAATAGGACTTATGTGGTGTTGTGATCTAGACCAAGAAATACTGACATATTTATAAGTTGTACTTCGATTTCGTGTATGGGATTCATGTGGAGACTTGAGAATCCCACCGCGAATAATCGCGAATCTACGCGAATCGCATTTTTCCTGTTCCGCCCTCTTGACCTTCGGTCGCGTCCCTACGCTACGCCTGATCGGCTTCGCGTGGTCGGGACGGCGGAACGAAAAATGCTGGAAAACCCGCGTCGCGGGTTTTCTTTAAAGATTCTCAAATCTTTGTAATAATTATGCAGATTGGTTTTTATCAGGAGAAAACCCGCGACGCGGGTTTTCCAGCATTTTCCACGCTGGCGTTCCGTCCACGCGGAGCCGATGAGGCGAAGCGTAGGAACGCGGCCGAGGAGTGAAACGACGAGGACAAGAAGACAGCGTAAGGAAAATGCGATTCGCGATTATTCGCGATTATTCGCGGTGGGATATCTCATGTATCTACACTTATGTCATACCCTTCACGAATTGAATTGAGAGCACACCGCGTAACTCCTATTTTATGTGATTTTGTGAGTGGACAAAGGCAGAAAGGATTTTTCCACCGCGCAAGCACGAATCTTCGGCTTGGCCGCAAGGCAAAGACCTTATCACCAACTGCATCCAATAATATTCGATAACCATGCCAAGTACGATCATAGTCGGCGGCTTTTTTGGCGACGAAGGGAAAGGGAAAATCGTCGCCCACATTGCACAAAAAGACCAAGCAACCATCATTGCCCGCGGCGGAGTCGGACCCAACGCAGGCCACACCATAAACGTACTGAACGAAAAATACGTTGTCCGCATGATCCCGTCAGGATTCCTCTATCCCAAAGCGGAACTCATGATCGGAAGCGGCGTACTCGTTGACCCGAGAGTATTTGCTCACGAACTTGACATCCTCAAATGCGCCGGCAGAACCAGAATCGACAGCCGTTGCGGGATCATCGAAGAAGAGCACATCCTTATGGACAAAAAAGATCCGCATCTTGCAAAAACAGTCGGATCCACCGGCTCCGGATGCGGACCCGCAAACTCAGACCGCGTCATGAGAAAAGGCCGTCTTGCAAGAGACGTTCCCGAACTCGCACCCTACATAACCGATGTTGCCCAAAACGTCAACGACGCGATCGAAAAAGGTGAATCCGTTCTCATCGAAGGAACACAGGGTTTCGGCATCTCCCTCTACTACGGAAACTACCCCTTTGTCACCAGCAAAGACACCTCAGCTTCCCAGATGGCTGCTGACGTCGGTGTCGGACCAACCAACATCGACGACGTCGTCGTTGTCTTCAAAGCATTCCCGACACGAGTCGGCGAAGGACCCTTCCCCACCGAACTCACCCACGACGAATCCATCGCACTTGGCATTCAGGAATTTGGCGCCGTCACCCGCAGAGAGCGCCGTATCGGCATGTGGGACGGCAAAATGGCCCGCTACTCCGCAATGATCAACGGCTGCACCACGATCGCCATAACCGGAGTCGACCACATCGACGAAACAGTCTTTGGGGCGACCGATTACGCAAAACTCACTCCCAAAGTACTTGCGTTCATCGATCAAATCGAAGCCGATACAGGAAAACCCGTCGGGATCATCTCCACCGGACCTGACCAGTCACACATCATCGACATCAGATCAGAGCTGTAATACATGAAACGCCGGATACTTGACATCATCTGCTGCCCCGCGTGCAAGGGAAAGTTTATGCTTACAGAGATGGAGGGTAATGATACAGAAATACTGGAAGGACTCTTAACCTGTACTGCATGTAAACGGGTCTATCCGATCTCATCAGGGATCGCAAACCTCCTTCCCGAAGATCAGAGGTAACCAAAAATGCCAATTGTTGAAGTCCTGTTGAACCGCCTCGGAATAAACTCACTGGAAGTCTCGACCGACTCAGTGGAAGTCAGTGTCGGGACACCCCTCCATATCAGAATAGTGAACTACGGGGCCCCCACCCACGCAACGCTGAAAACAGAGGGAGCCCCTT
>DALTVZ010000117.1 GCA_029987315.1 Methanocorpusculum sp. | reverse complement strand
CGGCTTCATCTTTCTGGGTGCAGATTTTCCCGGCCGCCCCATTCTGCCGCCAACACGGGTCCCGGCCTTCGACCGCATCTTGAGGCCCGATAAATGGATAGCCATGGTGAGACCGTTCACAAACGGCGGCAAAGTTTTCCAGGTCGGGCTTTTCTCGAGGGTATAGGTGAGACCAAGACCCATGATGAATGCGAGAGGATTTTTCAGGATATAGAATCCGTCTCGAACGGTATGCGGGACGAGCAGTTCCTCGAGAACCTCTTTGACCGCCGGATCTTCTGGGATGAAAAGAACACCTTCCCGCATCGAGCCGGTCGCCGCGACCTTATCAGAAAGGAAGATAAGCTGTTTTTCCGTGCAGTCGTCCCAGAACCAGGTATAATTTGGATGGAGGTACGCTCCTTCTAAGACGAATGAAAGGGCCTCGGCTTCGCTTTTTGGGCGACGAGGGCCGCCTTCCTGGATCCACCACTCCTCACAGTAGCTCGGCGGCATCAGGACATGGTTGTTTTCCATGAACTCGCCAAATGAGATGAGCATCTCGCCGACATCGAGGATGTACTCGACCTTATCATACACGTCGTTTGATTCGGCAAGTGTGTCGATCCGGCGGACCTCACCTGACGTGAGGCGAACGGTCGGCCCCTCAATATCTGTGCACGGGACGACACCGCAGGCTTTTCCCGGCCGCTCAACCTTCATCTGCGTGCCAATTGCGAGATAATCGTCAAGGATGTGGAGGGTGGCCGGATTGAATCCGCAGGTGGCAAGACCGGTATCTCTGCACCGACCAAGACGGAATCGAAACCCGCCTTTTCTCATGGGGTAGGAAAATGCCGGACGACCTGCAAGCATGTCACGCATGTACTTGTCCTTTGGATGGACTCCCGGCTCTTCTTCTTCTTCCTGTTCGGGGGTGTTCCCGCTGATGAGCTCTGCCAGCCATTCCCAACCATCGAGATTCATTTTAGAGACGTTTTTCTGGATCTTGGGGGCTTTGAGACCAATACCTTCGGCAATTACAAGGGCCATACCGCCGCGAACGACGTTCGTCTCGACCCGTTCTAAGTTTCGGTGTCCAGAGATCTCTTCCTTCTCGGTAGGTTCACCGTCGATGCAGACCGGACAGTGACGAATGATCATGCGGATATCATCGTCTTTTGGAAGATACTGCATGCTCATGATATTGTTGTACTGTTTGATCTCCTCGACGTACCGCTCGATCTCTTCCTCACGGGGTTTGTATCGGTCGATCCCTAAAAGACGGCGGACATAATCGCCGACGAGAACAGAAAGTGCCTGTGCTGTTCCGCCGGCAGAACGGATCGGGCCGGCGTAATAGATGGAGAGATACTCGGTGCCGTCGTCATTTTTCCCGACTGATATTTTTCCAATACCCTCGGTCGGTGCGGCGACCACTCCTTCGGTGAGAAGGGCCATAGAGGTTCGAATGGCATGGTCGAGGATGTCCTCGCGGGAGGATTCGCCAAACTCCTGCGCAACAAAGGCGTCACCGATCTTGAGTGCCGCCTCTTCTCGTGACATAAGGTCCTCGAGCACACGGATCTTTTCGGCAACTCCTTTGTACCCGAGCAGAGCTTCCACTCTTCCAGCAAGGTCACTTGCTATGGGGATCTCGACATACGGCCGGGGATCGATACCAATGCTTTTGGCTGCATTGGCAATTTCCATCGCCCGGTCGAGGCCTGAGATAAGGCCGTCGAGATATGCCCGGTACTCGGGGGAGGTTATAAGTTCCGCCATAAATCAGTAATCAAATATCTGAAATTTTGCAAGGGTGAGGGCAGCACAGGTTTTTACGATATCGTCCGAACAGTTCGCGGCCTCTGTGAGAGAGGGGATGCATGGTTCACCGATCTTTTCGAGGGCGGCGGCCGCCATCCCGCGGGTGGTCGGGTTTTCCGAGGAGAACATACCGATCAGTTCAGGAACAGATCCTTCGCCGAATGCGGCAAAAATTGCGCCGTAATATTTCTGGACCCCCATATCCTTTTCCTTTTCTGAGGCCGCCCGAAGATAGGGGGTCACTGAGGGTCCGATCGCGATCAAAGCACGGCCGAGATACCACCGGATATTCATCCCGCCGGTTTTGAGTTCTGCAATGATCTGGGGAATGACGGTGTCCGGGTCGATTTTTCCACGAGTTGCCAGCTCTTCGACGGCTTTATGCCGCTGATCCAGATCTTCAGCTAAAAGCTGGTCAAATATAATTTTCTGATCCATTTATTTGATCACCTTGATTGCATTTTCCGGGGATGTTCCGCTTTTTCCAAGAACTTCCTGAGGTGAGAAACCGCTGTCTTTTGCTGCCATCTTGGCAGATTTTGCCGCATCTTCCCCTGTCCAGAGGGTGAGCTGCGGGAACGGGATGTCGATGCCGGCTTTTCGAAGAGCCTGGAACAATTTCCACAGTACATCGGTCCTGACGTCCCACCAGAATCCCGACGGGCTCCAGATACGGATCTTGATATTGATGCTGTTTGAACCAAGTTCGTCCACGTACACTGAAGGAGCTGGATTTTTCAGAGCATACGGATGCTTGGCGATGACCTCTTTGATAACTCTGATGGCTTTGTCTGCATCGTCTGAGTATCTGATCCCGATAATATAATCGAATCTTCGTGCAATGTGAGCCACATAATTCGTGATAGCTGAGGAGAACATCGATTCGTTGGGGATCCTAACGAAGATCCCATCGTAGGAGCGGATCGTCGTTGAAAGGAGACCAATATCTTCAACGTATCCCTGGATCCCGTTCACACTAATGTTGTCCCCGATACCGACCGGCCGCTCGAACATAAGAAGAACACCAGCAACAAAGTTGGAGAGGGTGTTTTGGGACGCAAATCCAATCGCAATGGCGACGATCCCGCCGGCCACCATGAGGCCTGAGAAGTCTATGTGTAGGAAGGGACTTGCGGCAACGATACCAACAAAATACACTAACCACCTGGCGAGTTTTGCAAGGAACGTGCTGTTGCTGATCTCAACTTTACCGGCAAGGATCCGCATGACAACAACCGAGATCACTCTTGCAATAATGTAGGTCGCAAGAAGGATGATGGCCGCCATGATAAGATCTCCATACGTGATCTGACCTATGAATGTGGTGCCAAAGAACCCGGTCCCTCCAAGTATCTCGGTGCTGTTGTCTGCCATTTCAGATCAGCCCCATGTCCATCGTAAAGGATGCATCGTTCAACATGCTAGGTACATTATAGAACGCCGAGGTTTTGCGGTTTTTGAAGAGCCGGTTCGAGGGGGACATCTCGGGGCGGAGAGGTGAATTTGTCCCGGTCACTACTGCCACATCAGGACTGATGATCGTTATTTCGGCCGACGCAGATACGAGTTCATCATCATAATACAAGGAGAGGCCTTTCTGATAGATGATGACCCGCCCAACGGTCGCCCATTCGCTCGATCGGTTTTCTATCTCGAGTTTCAACAGACCTGCCTCGAAGTTTTTCACCGAAGGCGGCATGAAGTACACCTTGCTTTGATGGATCCGTGTGATGACCCCGCGGTTTGAACTACCGTAGAGCGAATATTTGGGATATACGTAGGAGACGATGTCGAGGATGTCGACCGAACCTGTCTTTGATTCAAGAAAAATACCGATCTCAATGGGCATCGTGACGAAAACAACACACTTTCCTGACGGCTCGATCTTGATCGGATCGAAGGTGATCTCCAGAAAGTCGGTAAGGTCGTCTGGGAGATTGAGGGGCTCGACAGGGTGGATCATCATGTGACCACCATCTATAGAAACATTGATCTCGGTTTTCCAGTCACCAAGCGCACGTTTATAATTATACAATCCTGTTTTCAGTTCAAGGGAAAGGGTAAGGCCTGCAAAGTTGAGTGCATAGTCGATAGGAAATTTCCCATAGGCAAACTGCGTCAGGCTGTCCGTATTTCCATGTTCATAGGTGACGGTATCCTGTTCTTTTTTCCGACGACCGGAATGAAGTATTTTTAATGCCATATTCATGCCCCTCGGTTCTGTATTACTGTTGGTCGTACCGGGGTAAGTTAGTTTTCATTAAGGTGAGAAAGGCGAGCGACGGTATATGAAAAAAATAGGGGAGATGATCAGTCGACGATATCTTCGGGTGTTTTTGCAAGTTCACTTGCGTTTTTCACCGCTTCTACGGCTTTTGCGATCTCCTCTTTGTCCGGGAGGTCACCTAAGATACTGTCATCCAGGAAGATATCTGAAATCGAGTCTGTTTCTGCAAGTTCTTCTCCACCGAGGAATTTTGCACCCTGTTTTACCAGGTTGGTGAGTTCGAACGGGAAGATGATCTTCGTTGCCTGACCTTCCGCCATCTTCTGCATGGTGTTCAGGGAAAGAACCGTGATCGAACGTTTGTCGAGCGTTCGGGAACCAAGAGAGATGATCCGAAGACCTTGGGCTTCTCCCTGAGCTTCAAGGATCCTGCTTTGACGGGTACCTTCTGCACGAAGGATCTTACTCTGACGTTCACCCTCGGACTCGAGGATCATACTCTGCCTAAGACCCTCAGCTTTGAGGATCGCGGCACGTTTTTCTCCGTCTGCACGGAGGATCGCGGCACGTCGTTCTCTTTCTGCAGAGGTCTGTTCGGTCATTGCCTGTTTGACAGCACCGATTGGGTTGACCTCTTTGATCTCGACGCGTTCGATCTTGACACCCCACTGGTCGGTTTCCTTATCAAGGATATCCCGAAGCCTGCGGTTGATCATGTCACGGTTGTAGAGGACCTCATCGAGTTCCATATCACCGATGATGCCACGAAGGCTTGTCTGAGCAAGAGCCACTGTTGCCTGACGGTAGTTGGCTACCTCGAAGTAGGCACGTTCAGGGTCCATGACACGAACATAAATGATCGCGTCGACATCGGTCGGGGAGTTATCTTTGGTGATGACTTCCTGTGAGGGGACGTCTATGACCTGGGTCCTGAGGTCGAGTTTGTACACTGTGGTGATGAATGGTACGACCCATTTGAAACCAGGATTGACCTGGCCTGTGTATGTTCCAAGACGGACAGCCAGTCCTTTCTGGTATGGCTGAACGATGACGACACCCTTTGCAAACAGGAAAAGGATGAGGATGACTAAAACGATTGCGAGTATAGTTAATGGTTCCATATATTTACGCCTCTTTTACGATCAGATGAACACCGCTTGCGGCGGTAACAACGATCTTTGTTCCTGACGGTATTGTACCGTCTGTGCTTTTTGCGCTCCAAACAATGTTGTCTATTACAACTTTACCGGAGATCGAATCGGTGACGACATCAACGGTGACGATCCCGAGTTTACCGATGATCGAGTCCTGTCCAGAGGTGGTGGGCTTTTGATCAGGGGAGATCTTTCGATACATGACGACCGTGAGGATCGCGGCCAATATAGCTACCAGAATAACGACCCCTACACCTAATGGAGTTGAAAGGAAGTCGAATCCGAAGAAGAATGAAAGAAGTCCAAGAACGATCAGGGCGGTCCCGGGAACTCCCATGAAAAAACCGGGAGAGGTGGCTTCGATCACCAGCAATATGGCTCCGATGACGATCAAAACCCAGGGCAATATCTCTGGGCTGAGGAGTAGTTCGAACATATCTAATGTAGTAGTGTAGGCGGGATTGATTAAATAGTTGCCTTAAGAGGATAAAACGCGATTTAGCGGAGCAGTGGTGATTTCCCTAAATATACGCTGATTTTGCCGCCAACATCAAAAAAAATTACGAGAGACCAAAGAGCCGCAGAACTCTTTGAATAAAGTTTAGATCTTCTTTAGACTCTTCGACCACACGTTCTTGTTTGGGTTTTTCTATATCCTGGGTGTGCATCACAAACTGGACCAAATTGACCTCTGTGTTTTTTGCTGAGACAAAGGAATGCGTGTTTTCAGTGCCCCCCCGTAAT
>DALTVZ010000116.1 GCA_029987315.1 Methanocorpusculum sp. | reverse complement strand
TCCCGCGTCGCCCCGATATCTAGTACTCATACGGTCTACGCTGAAAGCTACACGGCATACTGGGTCCAGGGAACGGATACGGGAATGGGGCAGCTGATAAAAATTGCCGGCGGACAAAATATCATGAACGATCCGGCTGCAAGAAAGATCTCTGATGAATGGGTGGTCTCCTCGAGTCCGGGCGTTATCGTGAAGCTCGTGAACAATATGAACGACCCGAAGGCAAGCTATGATGAAGTGGTTACCCGGGTCGGGTTCAATACGATCGATGCGGTGAAAAATGATAAGGTCTGGCTTCTTAGAAACGATCTGACGTATGGGCCACGATCCTGTGCCGCCGCGGTTGCTTTAGCAAAAATGATCCATCCGGATGTGTTTCTGGACATGAGCGTCGAGGGGGTTTTGACCGAGTTTAATAATCGCTTTGGGACAGATTTCGATGTTGATGGGCTGACGTATCCGGAGTTATAATTCTCAATCAAAAAATTCTTTTTTTCACGGGGAACTTTCACCACGAATTTTTACAAAATAAGGGAGTTGGTTGGTCACCGGACGCATGAGATTATTTTACCGCTAATTCGCGGTGGGAATTCTCATGTGTCCGCATATGACATATTTCCTTTTCTAAAAAAAATCGCGGTAAAATAATCTGAAAATTTTAGTGACGAAAACTATACTAACTGCCCGAACGAAAAAACACCCTCGATCTTTCGCCCGCACTTTGTGCAGTGTCCCCCCTCAAGCCTTGGCGATGCTGACGAAAACCCGTTTCGATCGATTAACGCCGCTCCGCACTCCGGGCAGAACGTCTTCGACCCCGCATCGTGCGGCATATTGCCCACATACGGATAATACAGTCCATGCTCCTTTGCCTGATGAAAGATCCGATCCAGCGTCGAGAACGGCGTTCTTGGAACATCCTGCATCTGGTACATCGGCATAAACGCCGTGAAATGATGCGGGACAGCAGGTCCAAGATGTTCCATCACCCAGTCGAGCATTCTGTCGATCTCCTCAACACTGTCATTATATCCCGGTATAACCAAGGTGATCAGCTCGACATGAAGACCGAGCTCCTTTGAAAGAAGGATCGTGTCAAGCACCGGTTTTAGTCTCGCTCCGCAGACATTTCTATAAAACTCATCCGTGAACGCCTTCAGATCGATCCGGATCGCACCAAGATATGGGGCAAGTTCACGCAGAGCCTCTGCTGAAATATATCCGTTTGTCACGAACACCGAGGTAAGACCGTGCTCCTTTGCCAGTTTCGCGGTATCATACACATACTCAAACGAGATCGTCGGTTCATTGTACGTAAACGAGATACTTTGTGCCCCAAGCCTTACCGCCTCCAAAACGACCGTCTCCGGAGACACATACTCTGCAGATATCTTCGTTGTCTGGGAAAGCGTGTAGTTCTGGCAATGTTTACAGGTAAAATTACACCCAAAACCGCTTATTGAAAATGTCGTCGTTCCGGGAAGAAACTGGTAGAGCGGTTTCTTTTCGATAGGGTCGAGATTTGCTGCAGTCAAGAGACCATACGAGTCTGCATACAAAATCCCGTCGGTATTCACCCGAACACCACAGAATCCTCTCTCACCTTTCGCGATCATGCATCTTTTTGCACAGACGCCGCATGCTATTTTATCGCCGGAAACTTTCCAGAGACGTGCAGGATGTCGACTCATGACGACCTCGTCAGAAAAAAAGAGTATGGATTATTCTGCAGCCTGCTCTTCTGCAGACTCGGTCTTGATGGTCGGGCGTGGGAAGGACTCGATGAACTTGACGTTCTCGATATCTGCAAAGATCGCAAATGCTTCCTGGGAAACCATATACTGGGTCATGAGCCAGTTCTGGTTGTACATGGACATCATTGCGGGGACCTCGATAGAGATAAAGGTCTTATCCTCTGCAGTGACCTTCATGTCGCGGCCGGTAAGGAGTTTTATCATTCCGGTAAGCTTCTCAATACCGTCTTCGACAACACTTTCGATGGTGTAGACGTAGGAGATATCCTGGCCTGCAAGCGGGTGGTTGAAGTCAACGATGTATCTGCTGCCGACTTTGTTTATAACAACACCGTCACGGCCTTCGATCTTGACACGCTCGTACATTTCCGGCTTCTTGTCGAATGCCTTCTTGTCGAATGCTTTCATCTCTTCGGATTTGTGCTCGCCAAATGCCTTTGCGGCTGGAATGACAAGTGTGTATTCTTTTCCGACTTCCTTGCCGGCAAGATCCTCATCAACGCCCGGGAGAACGTGACCTGCACCGACTTTTACGGTGGCAGGGCCATACATTGCGTTCTCACGATAAATTTCTGCGGTCTTTGCAACTTCAGCATCGGTTGTATCGAACGGAACACCGTTCACAGATCCGGTGTAGCTGAGTTTAATATATGTACCATTTTCGATAGCCATACGAATTCCTTACTATATGTGCCTTCATTCCTTATGAGAGTTGGGGAATGTCAGCAG
>DALTVZ010000115.1 GCA_029987315.1 Methanocorpusculum sp. | reverse complement strand
TGCCTAAAATTCAATACATTTACAACAATGAGCCGCTGGGCGGCGAAAGGATTTGCCCGAACGTTCCCGATGAAGGGACGAGCAAGACAGCGTAGCTGGATTGCGAGAGTGAGGAAAAGCAAATCCGATTCTGGGAGCCCGAAGGGCGGGATTAGCGCCGATTCGCGGTTGGTTTTTTTTCTGCGTCCGTATACAACGTTAAAGAATTTTAAGTGTTTCTCTCACACCGCGTAAGTCTTATTTCATATGCGGACACATGAGAATTCCCTTATTTTATAGAAATTCGCGGTGGGGATTCTCATGTGTCCACGCTAATCCAAAACACGAAATCGAATTGCATTGTGCAGATAACACTGCCCAAACAAATCCCCGCAAAAAACTTAAAAAAAAGGATTATTCTTTTGCCTCGATAACGGCAATCAGATTTTCCATCACCTTATCAACAGCGTCCCAGGTCGGACTCGTCTTGCCCGGAGTTCGGACAATAAACGGTCTTCCCTCGTCCGCTGCTTTGCGCATCTCGATATCCAGTGGGATAGCACCAAGATAAGGCACATCATACTGCTTCGCTGCCTTCTCGCCGCCGCCTTTACCAAAGACATCGATCACCTCGCCGCAGTGCGGGCAGGCCATCCCTGACATATTCTCGATTATGCCAAGAACCGTAAGATTCATCATTCGAATGAACTTGATAGCCTTGGTCGCATCTAACACTGCAACATCCTGCGGGGTCGTAACAATTACGGCGCCTTCCACGTTTGGAGCGAACTGGATGATATTCAATGCTTCATCGCCTGTTCCCGGAGGAAGATCCACGATCAAATAGTCAAGGTCGCCCCATTCAACGTCGCCAAGGAACTGCTTCGTCGCGGCCGCCTTCATCGGTCCTCGCCATACAACAGGACTATCGAGTTCATTCAGAAGAAGGCCGATCGAAACCACCTTCAACGATCCCGTCACCTTGACCGGCATAATGTGTTTGCCGATCGCCTGAAGATGATGATCTTCGATGCCGAGCATCTTGGGGATCGAAGGGCCGTGCAGATCAAGATCCAAAAGCCCGGTCTGATACCCGTGACTGGAAAGCGCATAGGCAAGATTCACCGACACGGTACTCTTTCCGACCCCGCCTTTCCCGGACAGGACCAAAATAACGTGACGTACGTTGATATTTGATTTTTCAGGCGTGTGCGGGGCTGATTCAGGCTTAGGGGTTTCGGTGGTTTCTTTCTTTGTTTCTAGGGTCATGTAATGATGCTCCATCAAGTGTCCTGCTGCAGAAGAGCGAACGTAGATGCAGCAAAACGATTACGATCATGAGAAAAATTTATGAGAACTCCGCATTGGAGTTCATGGTGGTCGGGTCCGATCCAAAGATCGGGTTATATGAGAGGGTAGAAAAAACGTGAGAGGTTATTTTTTCTCACGTCTGAAACACAGGAACCAGTCAAGACAATACTCATTGTCCTTCAGTGATCCCATGCGTTCCTTTGCCGCCCCACAGGAACCGGCGGTCGGGATGATAACATCGTCGCCCGGGCGCCAGTCTGCAGGTGTTGCCACATGGTCTTCATCGGCCTTCTGAAGAGCCTGGATGATACGTTTGATCTCATCGAAGTTTCTTCCCAGTGAGAGAGGATAATACAGGATCGCCCGGATCTTTGCGAGCGGATCGATCACGAAGACGGCGCGAACTGCCTGGGTGTTCGACTGGCCCGGCTGGATCATGCCGAACTTATTGGCAACATCCATACGGATATCCTCGATCAGGGGGAACTTGACCTCAATGTGCTTCAACCCTTTCCATTCGATCTCCTGGATCTTACGGAGCCAGGCGATGTGGGCATAGAGTGAATCGACAGAGAGACCGATAAGCTCGGTGTTCAATGCCGCAAATTCATCTGCCATCGAGGCAAACGTCATGAACTCGGTCGTACAAACCGGGGTGAAGTCTGCCGGGTGTGAGAAGAGAATGACCCATTTTCCTGCATAATCCTGCGGGAAATGGATCGGTCCCTGGGTCGTTACCGCATCGAAGGATGGGGCGAGCTCACCGATGAGCGGCATCCTTCCGCCGGCTTTTTCCATATGCATCATCTCGTGGTGTCTATCATAATGGTGGTAATGATGACAACACGTTTCTGCTTCTCCGGCATCTTTCATTGTGTGTGCTTGTGGTTTTTCCATAAGAGTACCTCCATAAGGAGTAGAGCTGATATGTCTGGATCAAGATCCTGCGGCTATTCGTCTTCGTTACGAATACTGCAGTCGTCCGGGTGGACACCCTCGGACGTGTGCGGGCAGCAGGATATTTTGAGGATCTTTCCGTTGACCAATGCATCCGCTAATTTATAGCGGGCCTCATGCAAATCACGCCATGCTGTTTTTCTTGAAACGCCCATGACTCCGGCGGCATCCTCCTGTGAAAGCCCTTCAAGATCGACGAGTTTCAAGACCGCGATCTCTTCAGGGTACAATGTGACCATCTCAATGTTGGCCTTTCTTCTCGGACAAACCGGAGCATAACACCCCGGGATCTCATTGAGCTCGATACATCGACGCACCCTTGGTCTTCCGCATTTACCTCTTGGAAAATTCTCAGGGTTTTCAGGCATATCTTAACTCGTACTGAATACCTTCTCGTGCCATAGCTAAATGGTTTTCGTTTGACTCGTCATGGCTTAGAAAATATACAGTGTGTACTCATATGCGCCAATATATATTAATGTATGTAACACAAATCATTTGGAATAGAAGTTATCCGTATGTATTGGAGATGAGTATGTCGACCCCATTTATAACAATAGAGAATGTATGTAAGGATTTTGGCGAGAGCGAGAAGGTTCGTGTGCTCGACAATGTCTGCCTTGATATCGCCGAAGGAGAGATCGTCGGTGTGATCGGAAGATCAGGCTGCGGAAAGACGGTTTTGATCCATCTTATCCGAGGTATCGATACGCCGCCGACCAGCGGAAAGATCATTTATCATATTGCCAGATGCAAGAAATGCGGCAGGATAGAGTATAGAAGCGATGCAGGGAAAGCCTGCCCTGCCTGCGGAGATACACTTGTTTCAGAGGATGTGGATTTCTGGGCGCCGGAGAATGAGGCGATGAAGGCAAGGATCATGACCCGAACGTCGCTGATGTTCCAGAGGACATTTTCGCTGTATGGGGACGACCGGGTGATCGAGAATGTTCTGCGGGCACTTGACGACATCAATTATCCGTCGAATAAGGCAATTTCCCGTGCGGCAGATCTGGTGGATGAGGTCCGTCTGAGTCACCGGATGATGCATGTTGCCCGGGATCTTTCGGGCGGGGAGAAGCAGCGTGTGGTGCTTGCCCGGCAGCTTGCCCGGGAGCCGCTGTTTTTGTGCGCTGATGAGCCGACGGGGACGCTTGATCCAAAGACGGCGAAGGTGGTCCATGAACTGCTGAAGTCGGCGGGGTCTGGGAACCGGATGGGTATGGTGATCACGTCGCACTTTTCCCAGGTGCTTGAGGATGTGTGCGATCGGGCTGTCCTGATGGAAGACGGGCGGATCACGATGATCGGGAAGCCTGAGGAGATCGTGGATGAGTTCATGAAGGGGTGTAAGGATGATTGTACGTATTCATGTACTGACTGCGGGGGTGCGATCGTTCGGGCGAAGGATCTTTCGAAGAAGTTCGTGGCGGTGGATCGTGGGGTGATCAATGCGGTGGATAAGGTGAGTTTCGAGGTGTATGAGCGGGAGATCCTGGGTATTATCGGGGTGTCGGGCGGAGGGAAGACGACCTTGTCAAAGATGATCGCGGGTCTGTATGAGCCGACAGGCGGGACGCTGGATGTACGTGTGGGGGATGAGTGGGTGGATATGCGTAAGCCCGGGTATGAGTTTCGCGGGCGAGCGAAGCAGTATATCGGCCTTTTGCATCAGGAGTATGATCTGTATCCTCACCGATCGGTGATCGATAATCTGACGGAGGCGATCGGCTTGGAGTTTCCAAAGGAGCTTGCTGTTCGAAAGGCCGTGATCACTCTAAGGATGGCGGGGTTTACGGAGAAGAAGGCGAAGGATATTTTGCATCGTAAGCCTTCTGAGTTGTCGGAGGGTGAGAAGCATCGTGTGGCTCTGGGTCAGGTTTTGATCCGGGAGCCGAGGATCATTTTACTGGATGAGCCGACGGGTACGATGGATCCGATCACGAAGATCGATGTGAAGCATTCGATCGTGCATGCCCGGGATGAGATGGATGAGACGTTTATTATTGTGTCTCATGATATGGATTTTGTGCGGGATGTGTGTGATCGTTGTATGTTTATCCGTGGGGGTAGGATCGTTTCGGAGGGACCAACGGCGGATGTGCTCTCGCAGATCTCGGAGAAGGAGGTGGAGAGGATGGCGGAGGATCTGGAAACTGGGGCGAAACAATTAGATTGATGGAATTTAACAATACTTTTTTTAGATGGTTTGGGTTGGGTTCATGGGATGAGGGGGATTTTATGTACAGGACTTTTGGCGTGGAAGAACACCGCTTCTTATAGAAAGGGTACGGTTGTGTGTGGACAAATGAGAATTCCCACCGCTAATTCGCGGTGAAATAATCTCATAGTTCCAAGAAATCCCTTACTGGTTGTATTTATATGATTCATGCCACAACCTCCCTCTTTCCGGGACGCACTCGTAGATGAGGCTCTGTTTATATGCGATCAGCTTTTCGATAGCAAGCTCCCGCTTTTGAATCGTAGCATCGGAAGTCTGGCTGAATCCATCTTAGACTTGGCACTTCTCATTTTTCACCCGCATAATAAGCCGGTAATACGCCCAGATCAATTCGTGACGCAGTGCGCCACGTTTTGGAAACAGCAAGAAAAACAGCTTTTTCGTCCTGCACGGGAGATGTCAAAAATCGGGTAGATCGTTCGGGCAGGAGACATATAGAGAATACTCCTGTCCTCACTAACTAGATTCGATCTTAGGATATATATCCCAAACCACGAATCGACGCTAATCCCGCCCTTCGGGCTCCCAGAATCGGATTTGCACCATCCTCCCCGAACTCCTCCCGGATAAGAGAAAGCATCCATTCCCGATACATCGACCGTCGGCTCTCAACAAGTGATATACCGCACTGGATCGCAAATCAAAGATTTGCTCAGCTGAGGCCGCCCCTAAAGGGACGGCCCGCATTCACTGCAAAACCTCGCTTTTTTTGAACTCACCGTAGAACAGTTCGGGCAGATATTCTGGAGACAAAGCCTGCTTTGCATGGCCTCACGGATCCACTCCTGCGGAGCGGTCCACCTCATCTAAGGTCGTCTGCTTCGCTTCGCTCGCATCCAACCCGCACACAAAAAAAATATCCAAAAATAAAGAATCAGGGAAGCCTGATCGTTCCGACGACACGGAGTTTTCCCCCGTCCAGATAATGGATCACCGCGGAGTCGCCCGGCTTATACACAAGCGGCGTATCCAGTTCCAGAGTCAGCTTCGGATTGTGCCAGTCGGATCCGTTCTCGACCTTCATCACCCGTGCAGACAAAAACTGCATCCAGTGACCGATCGAGACCACCATCTGCTCTTTTATCTCCGCTGGCCAGTACTTCACCAGATGTGCATCCCCGGTGATCGTGGTCGTGTGTGTGACCTTTGGATCCGTCGTCAAAACAAACCCTCTGTCCAGCTCCTCGGCATCGATATCCTTTAACGCACAACCCACCCGATCGCCTGCATATGCCCAGGCAAAATCATCATCATGCTTCTGCACAGACCGGATCTGAGCGACTTTCTCGAGCGGCTCGACCCGCACCTTATCATGCTTCTTGATCCAGCCGTCGGAAACGCAGCCGAGGATAACTGTACCGATACCCCGCACATTGAAGTGGTGATCGATCGGGACCGAACCCACTGCTCCGTCCTTTGGTTCGATATCCGGCTGTTCTGCCGCACGCTGGAGAAGGCTTGCTGAAAGGCCGATGAAGTCTTCCTCCATTATAGTATAGTTTTCGAGAACTGTTCCCTTGATCAGAGGTGCGATCTGTTTTGGCTGGATATAATTCTTCAAAATGATCGTGCCAAGTTTCACATCCGCACAGTCAAGCATCAGGATCCATTCGGCAACCATAGGTGTGATCTCCGAGATCACCACAATTGCTTCGTGGGCCATTGAAACAACATAAAATAAAGGAGCAAGCCTCTCAGGGTATCTGGTCGGTTCCAGAAGCGTTACGGTATCGTGACCTTTTTTCAGGTTATAGAAGGTGATATCTGTACTGGTCCCTTTCTTCCCGATATCACGGGCATATCCGTTAGGAGCCAGAACGGCGACGGTTAAGTTCGGCATGGTTATACTCATTGGTGTTTTCCCATCAATATATGTATGGGTATCACCTCTCATTTGACCTTGCCACTCACTACACTCACCCAAAAAAACCAATAAAACCGGCAAAAAATCCCACAACATTTATCTCTTAACCGTGCACATTAACAACATATGAAAAATGTAAAAACGTCGGTTGAAGGAGATATCCTTACTATTGAGGTCGATTTGTCTAAGGACTTCGGTCCATCCTCCTCAGGCAAGACAATAATCATTGGTTCCAGCATGGGAAACAAACCGATCGACCGCAAACACCCCGAAGTTCGCGTTGGTGTAAACGTTTATAAGAAGGTTTAAAACTTCCTGGTCCATTCTATTTTCTATGTCCTCCCCACGTTCACGTATAAATAGGATCTTTGTATGCGTCCGTATGTGATCATCAACGTAGCAATGAGTGCCGACGGAAAGCTTGCCACTCGCGAAAGAAAACAGACCAAGATCTCTGGTCATGATGATTTTGTTCGTGTAGATCAGCTTCGTGCCAACTCCGACGCGATCATGGTAGGGATAGGCACCGTCCTCTCTGACGACCCCTCTCTTCGGATCAAAAGCGAGGAGTATGCCAGTATTCGAAAAGCAAACGGCAAAGACCCTCATCCCATGCGGGTCGTGATCGACAGTATGGCACGAATGCCCGCCGACGGGGACATGTTCAAAAAAGGACTGGGGCGTGTGATCATCTTCGTCTCTGAAAAAGCCCCGAAGGAGAACTGCGACATTCTTAAGAAAAAGGCAATGGTGATCTCTGCCGGCCCGGATTTTGTCGATCTGGCAACGGCATTGGACGAGCTTTCCAAGCTTGGGGTCAAACAGCTGATGGTCGAGGGAGGATCGACCCTGTTATGGTCGTTTTTGAGCAGTGGTCTGTTTGACGAAATACGCACATATGTCGGCGCACTGATCATTGGCGGCAAGGATGCTCCGACCCTTGCCGATGGTACTGGGTTTATCGATCCAGCAGACTTCACCCGTCTTTCGCTCAAAAATGTTGAGCGTATCGATGACGGGGTCCTTCTGACATGGACAAAAAAAGTTTAAATATTATTTTATCAACCGTTTTTTCCGAAGCAGTCGGTTGTAGGTGACTGCAAACCGGTGGGCTTCGTCTCGTATCTCCTGAAGATACATGTTAGCTTTGGTCTTTTTTCCAAACGGGAGGGGAAACGGCACGCCTGAGACGAACACCTCCTCCTCTGCTTTTGCAAGTGAGATGAGCGGGATATCCGCCTCCAGTTCGTCGAGGATCCGTTTTGCAGATGAGAGCTGACCTTTGCCTCCGTCGATCACGATCAGGTCAGGCAGAGGTTTTTCCTCTTCAATGAGGCGGCTGTATCTTCTGCGTACCACCTCCGCCATAGAAGCGAAGTCGTCGACCCCCTCAACGTTCTTGATCTTGAACCGCCGATAATTTCTCTTATCAGGTCTACCGGCCCGGAACTGGACCATCGACGCCACCGTATCCGTTCCTGAGAGATGTGAGATATCGAAGCATTCGATGACGTTGGGCGGTGTCTGCAGACGAAGGGCCGCCTGAAGCTCGGTCACCTTTAGCTCCTCGCCAAAATGGGTGGTCTCGATGTTTTTTCCGGCAAGCTCCAGCAGCTTCTTCTTCGCTCCCTGCTTTGGGACGGTGATCCTCACGATATGTCCGGCAATATCTCCCAGATATCGGCCGAGTGCTTCATCCAACTCCTCCTCGACGATGATCTCCTTTGGAGCAGGGGTCTCGGTATAATATCTGGCAACGAACTCCTCGAAAACTCCATCGGCGGCATCAAATATAAATTCGTCCCTGCCGCCAAGCGTCCCCTTGTACACATGAAACACCAGTAGATATACCAGCCCGTCGCGGATCCGATATGCGATAACGTCCTCGTCATGATCGATCTTTCTCGCAACATACTGGCGTGCAGAAAGGTTTTCCACCGCGGTGATCATGTCCCGGCAGAGGAGTGCTGCTTCGAACTCGGTGTTCTTTGCATACACCTCCATCTCCTCCTCGAGTTTATTTTTAATTTCTTTGGTGTTGCCTTTCAGCACATCGGCCGCATATGAACACTGTTTTCTGTAATCCTCGGGCGAGATATGGCCGCCGCACGGCCCCGAGCAGTTACCAATATGATACCGAAGACAGGGCCGGTTCTTCGGCATCGTTTTGCAGGACCGGAGCCTGAATGTTTTTTTCACCACCGAAAGAACATGATCCCGTTCCTTTCCAGAGACGAACGGACCGAAGAACTGTCCGTTCTCCCGGGTCTTTCTTGCTATCGTGATCCGCGGGAACTGCTCTTTGGTGAGTTCGATGTATGCATAGGACTTCGCATCCTTGAGATCGATATTATATTTTGGCTGATGATGTTTTATCAGCGTATTTTCAAGAAGATACGCCTCCTCCTCTGTCTCGGTAACGATGTATTCGAGAAAGCGGATCGTCGCCACAAGCTTCTCTGTCTTCGGGTCATGATCCTTTTTCTGAAAGTAGGAGGAGACACGTTTTTTCAGATCTTTTGCTTTGCCCACATAAATTATCGTCCCATTTTCGTCTTTATAGAGGTAACAGCCCGGCAAATGAGGAATATCGGCAAGATCAAAGGGTGGCATTTACGGTAGATTAATGTATGGCGGACTCTATCTTTAACTATTATGGTTGTTCCTTGTCTTACCTGTCTCCATCTGGAATCTTACAGATATCTCTATCCCGAAAATCGGGATTTTCCTGACTACCACATCATCTGTAAACTGGACGTCGATCATCCAGATCCAATGCCAAAATCAGGGTTCACCTGTGAGAAGTATGAAAATAAACTTGCGTCCTTACCTCGAGTACGAAGAAGTGCCTGTGCGATCGAGATCGAACCGGCAAAAAAATAATATTTTTTTAGGCTTTACAGCACGATCATGCAGACGACCATGATCAGTAAAAATGCTGAAATCATCATAAGGGTCGCGAGAGGGAGCAGATTTATCACGATCGCATTCACGGTTGAGGTAAGCTGAACGATACGTGACGGGCCGAACACCTCGACCTCTTCACATATATTAGTGGCTGCTCCTCCTGTTGCTGGTGAAAGATCCTCGATCGCTTTTAAAACAGCCTCGGAGACATAGGGTATGATTTCACTCGCTGAAACTGCATGGCCGATTGGGTTTCTGCCGGTCACCGAGTTCACCACATGGGAATCGGTCGTGAGGATCTCGACCTCATGTATGCCAAGTCCGAGGACCGCGTTTCGAAGGATCTCTCTGACACCGACGTGAACATTGTTTCCGTCAAACAGAATATAGGCTGTTTTTATTCCGGCCACCTCGGTGATCATGGTAATGATCCCCATATCAGCAAAACCTTCCCCTCTACTGAATGGGGGTATGACCTGAGCGACACCCACTTTATACGGCAGCATCTCGGCGTCCAGCATCAGGTTCATCGCTTCGTCCGCTCCGGAGATGAACTCGTTTCCGGTTTTTGTCGAAGGATAGATGATGTTCGTCACCGCTGTCATACAGTTGTGGGCATCCACGAACCCGACGTTTTTGTATCTTCCTTTACTCTCTCCCATCACGATCCTGCCGATCGAGTAGTCCATGTCCTCGGTCATTTCTGGGGACCTTGTGGTGACCATCAAAAGGGAGTCGCCGAACTTCTGTGAAAGGATGGAGACCGTGCCAAATCTTGTTCGGACCGGGCGGCTTGCATGGTCGGTATAGATGACCGAGTCCAGACTATTCCGGATCGCTTTGGTGATGGCCTCTGTCTCCCGGTTGGAGATAAGATTCAGATCATGACTGGCGCATCCGTGGGATACGAGCAGGATCGCTTCGTCCGCAAAATCATCATGCAGGATCTTTGGAAAGTTACTACCTCCCACATCTGCCATCGGACCGGGATGAAGGTTTGGAATAACAAACCATACGTCGGGTTTTCCCTCCCGTTTGAAGAAAAATGTTGTTTCAGGAACGGAAACATACTCGCTGATGTGATGGAAATACTCCTCTAGATCGTTCGAACCGTTTGTCAGGTGAGCAAGAAACGCATTCACGAAATGCATCGCTCCGACCCCGCTCGTCCTTTTCATCGGCAGATCGAACAGGAGTAAAAATCCGATGACCACTACTGAGAACACCACGACCGAAACGACCGCCGGGATGATGAAGTCAGTGCCAAAGAACCAGACCCCGACAATAACTCCCGCAAACGTCTGGATTGCGGCGGGTCCGTACATCCTTTCGAATCGGTAATCTGCTACGGCGGCGAGAACGATCAGCCGGATCGCCAGAATAAATCCGACACCAAAGACATAGGCAAATCCTGATCCAAGGAAGAGGGCGGTGACCATCAAGAGAAGCATGAAGATCTCACAGCAAAGCGCCAAAAGAGCCGAGCGGTTCCAGGTGAACTCTTGCCGGGCGATCGCACTCACAAACGGTTTTGTTAGGAACAATGCGACGACAGCGGGTATGGAGAATGCGAGACCGATCCATCGGGTCTGGCCGGTCGCAAGGAACACGACCCCGTCAACGGCAAATCCGATCAGGATCATCAAAGCTAACGATGCCCCCCATTTGGGTGCGTCGAACAGATATTTTGTTAATGATTCGGTTTTTAATTCACGTTTCATGTTACCAGAACCTCTCGATCATGACTTCCCCGCGAAGTCCTTCATATTTAAATATCATCTCGGAACACTGCACCGGGGCTGAAAAACAGGGTGCGTTCAGAACAAGGGATTCATACTCCCCGCCTTCTCCCGCAAGATGGATCCGTCTGGATCTTTGCACGGAAAGAAGCAGATCGATCAGTTTTTCATCGATCTTTTTTCCAAGAACATTTTCGCCAAGTCCGTCTGCTGCACAGACCACGATCAAGGCGTCAAGCCGGGATGCCACCTCATACATGAGGGTCAACGGATCCATGTGCCAGAGCGGAGCAAAAAGTTTCAGATCAAGATGATCACAGACTTTGGCAACACGGGATCTTTGATACTCGGACTCGATCGCTCCAACGATGATCCCCTCGACACAAAGAGACGCGAGTCCCTTTTCCATATCTTTGACCTCTTTTTCCTTTTCGCCTGCCGATTTGATCTCCACATATTCGGCATTACAGCGTTTTGCCATCACAGGGACGGCCGCCAGATTTGCCGCATGGAACATGTATGACTCGGTATTTTTAGGAACGACCGTTACGAAATGTGAGACCTTCATCCCGGCATCTTTGGCTTTTTGTACGGCAAGGATGGAATCTTTTCCTCCCGACGTGAGGGCAGCCCAACTCATTTTTGCTCCAGTCTGCCAAAAACAGAGGCATAACGTTTTGCCATTCGGTCCCAGTCGGGGAGGTTGGTCTGGGTGCCGATCACTTCCACAACAAAGGATGAGGTGACCGCCCCTATTTTTGCGCAGGTGACCGGGTCGAATCCTTTTTTCCATGCGGTGAAAAAACCGGCTCGGTATGCATCGCCGGCTCCCGTTGGATCCTTTGCTTCGACCGGGACCGCCGGGATCTGATGGATCTTTCCATCAAAATACAGACTGCTTCCCGCTTTTCCATGCGTGATGATGGTGAAGGGCACCTGATCCAGTATCTCTTTTTCGGTGCAGGAGAGGGTATTTTTTATGATGTTCATCTCGTAATTATTGCAGATGAGCATATCGATCTCACAAAGAAGTGTCGTGAGATCCTCTGGCGTATAGTATTTTACGTCCTGTCCCGGATCGAGTGAAGAAAACTTCGCCTGCTTTGCTATACTGATGTTGAACGCGGCGTCGCCGGTCGCCATGTGAACGAAGTCCCGTTTTGGCGGTGTTGACCGGGCGAATGCTTCTCCTGCTCCCCACTCGAAGTAGGTGATCTGTTCACCGGCGGCGTTGTTGACCATGAACGCGGTCGAGCAGTTCTTTTCGCTCGTGAACACG
>DALTVZ010000114.1 GCA_029987315.1 Methanocorpusculum sp. | reverse complement strand
GTTTCAGGAACGGTCTCTCCCGACAACTATGTCTATGACAGAAAAAGCCGGAAGATCATTCAGAAGACCATCGCCACAAAATCCGTTGAGATCATTCCCGACGGAGACAAAGGAACCAAAGTATCTCCGGTCCCAAAAGAGCGACAGAACGTTCAGGTCATCTCAGACAAACTTATTATCAAGCTTGCTGAGTTTGCAATAAAATCCGAGGAGCACTATAAGAGCGCTCAGGATATTGAATGGGGAGTTGTTGGAGATACGATCTATATCCTTCAGTCCCGCCCGATCACCACGATCCAGAAGGACTTCACCAAAACCAGAAGCCCCACTTCATCCCACGCAAACACGATCATCCTCCAGGGATACGGAGCATCCCCGGGGATTGCCTCAGGAAAGGTCATCATCGTCCACGATGTGAAGGAAACCGCCAGGGTCAAGGAAGGAGACATCATGGTCACGACCATGACGAACCCCGACATGGTCCCGGCAATGAAAAGAGTCGTTGGTATCATCACTGACGAAGGTGGAATGACCTGCCATGCCGCGATCGTTTCCCGTGAACTGGGAACACCTGCGGTCGTTGGAACCAAACAGGCGACCTCACTCTTAAAAGAAGGACAGATCATCACGATCGATGGAGAGAAGGGTATTATTTATGAGGGTAACGTTGTAGTTCCCGAAGAGTCGACCGCCTCACCCAAAGGTCAGATGATCGTCTCTTCACCCATCATCACCGCGACCTCGGTCAAGGTCAACGTATCTATGCCGGAAGCCGCAGCTCGAGCTGCAGCTACCGGAGCAGACGGCGTTGGACTTCTGCGTATCGAACACCTCATCATCGGCATGAACAAAACTCCTTCCTGGTACATCAAACACGATAAACAGGAACAGTTCATCAACGAGCTTATGGACGGCATCAGAACCGTTCTTGACGCATTCCGTGGCAAATCGGTCTGGGTCAGAACACTTGACTCGCCGACAGATGAGTTCTTGAATATGGAAGGCGGCGAGGACGAACCTCACGAACACAACCCGATGCTCGGTTTCCGCGGGATCCGCCGTGACCTTCGCCAGAGGGAGCAGTTCAAGATGCAGGCAGAGGCATTCCGCCGCCTCTGGGAAGAAGGCTACCACAACCTTGGTATCATGCTCCCTCTCGTTCAGCATCCGCGTGAATTCCTTGATGCAAAAGAGGCATTCCGTGCATGGGGTCTTGATGTGGAAAACATGGATCTTGGTATCATGGTCGAGGTCCCCGCATGTGCGATCATCATCGATGAGTTCCTCAAAGCAGGTGTCGACTTCTGCTCCTTTGGAACAAACGACCTGGTCCAGTACACGCTCGCGGTCGACCGAAACAATGGTCTGATCGGCGAGATGTACGATCCCGAACATCCGGCAGTTCTCCGTCTGATCTCTTCCTGTATCGAACAGTGCAGAGCAGCAGGCGTGGAATGCTCGATCTGCGGTCAGGCAGGTTCCGACCCGAAGTTTGTGAAATGGCTCGTGAATCATGGTATCGCAAGTGTTTCAGCGAACATCGACGCGATCCAAAAGATCAGAGAGACGGTCGCACGAACCGAAAAACAGATTTTGCTGAACGCAGCAATGAAGAAAAACTAAACCCATACATTTTTTCAGCGTGATTTTTCTATGGAGGAGAGAGGATGCAAAAGGGGGGAGGTCATCTCCCTCCTATCCGGATATCGGGCAGAGGATTTGCATCACGACCACATCCTCAGTTCGATGTGTACGATTCCGCACGAGATAGCGGTCTCTGTACAGGAACTGTTTGTTGGAACAAATCTTGGCGACCCCGGACTTTTTCCAGGTACGGTAAAGCTCGAAGATCTGCTGGTCCATTCGCTTGGTGAGCTTATGCATCACCCCGGGGCCGGAGGGTATGCGACCTCGGGCGGGACCGAGTCAAATCTTCAGGCGATCCGTATCGCAAAAAAGCTGAGACCCAAGGTGAAAAATCCAAACATCGTGGTTCCGGTATCAGCGCACTTTTCCTTTGACAAGACCTGCGATATACTCGGACTTGAGATGCGAACCGTCCCGTACGGAAAAAATTACACCGTTGACTGTGATAAAATAGCCGAGAAGATCGATAAAAATACCATCGCGATTTCCGCGATTGCCGGAACGACTGAGTACGGGATGATCGATGACATCGAAAAGGTGGGAAAGATCGCTCTAGAGCATGATCTGTTCTTCCATGTTGACGCAGCATTCGGCGGCATGGTGATCCCTTTCCTGCCAAACCCAGCACCGTTCGACTTTAACGTTCCCGGTGTGTCCTCGATCTCTCTCGATCCGCATAAGATGGGTATGAGCACGATCCCCTGCGGTTGTCTGCTCTTGCGTGAACCCGAACTGTTTGGATCGCTTAACGTGGACACTCCCT
>DALTVZ010000113.1 GCA_029987315.1 Methanocorpusculum sp. | reverse complement strand
TATAAAAACATCCGTTTCCTGGACACGACACTTCGTGACGGGGAACAGACGCCGGGCGTCTCACTGACACCCGAACAGAAACTGAAAATCGCAGAAGAGCTTTGCGCGATCGGCGTGAATGTGATCGAGGCTGGGACCGCGGTCGCATCCGAAGGCGAAAGAGAGGCTATCAAGCTGATATCTTCTGCAGGGCTGAGTGCTGAGATCTGCACATATTCGCGGGCAAAAATCGAGGATATCGATCTTGCCGTGGCATGTGGTGTTGACTCGGTGCATCTGGTCGTTCCGGTTTCTGATCTGCATATAACCAAAAAACTCGGGAAGACCCGTGAAGAGGTCTATGCAATGGCAATGGAATCCGTTGTATATGCCAAAGAGAGAGGACTTATCGTCGAGCTCTCGGGCGAGGACGCTTCACGGGCAGATCAACAATATCTTGCCCGACTTTTCAAGGACGGAGTAGCACACGGAGCTGACAGGCTTTGTTTCTGCGACACCGTAGGACTGCTGACACCCGAGAGGACAGCGGAGGTCATCCCGCCGCTATGCTTTGCTCCTTTGAGTATCCATTGTCATAACGACCTTGGACTTGCTCTCGCAAACACCCTCGCGGCTCTTCGATCCGGGGCGACCTGCGCCCACACGACCATCAATGGGATGGGCGAACGTGCAGGAAATGTTCCGTTCGAGGAGGTGGTGATGGCGCTTGAAAAGCTGTATGGTTATGATACCGGGATCGATAAATCAAAGATCTACGCATTGTCCACGCTTGTCTCGCAGCTGACAAAAATCCCGCTCGCCGCGAACAAACCGATCGTAGGCGGCATGGCATTCACGCATGAAAGCGGGATCCATGCACACGGACTTCAGCGGGACCCAACCACCTATGAACCCATGTCTCCTGAAACGGTCGGCAGAAAGAGGAGGATCGTTCTTGGAAAACATTCAGGAACTGCGTCGGTTCAGTCGGCATTAAAGGAGCTCGGCTACGAGCCAAGTGACAAACATCTTGCCGAGATCGTAGCGAGGGTAAAAAAAGTAGGGGATCTGGGCATGAGGGTAACGGACGCCGATGTGATGGCGATCGCGGATTCGGTCATGCTTTTGCAATGCAAGCCGGTGATCAGCCTAAAACAGTTCACGGTCGTGATCGGCAGCAATGCGATCCCAACCGCATCGGCAACGATGACCGTGAACGGGGTAACGAACACAGGGGCCGCCACCGGAACAGGACCGGTCGATGCGATCATCAAGGTCCTGCAGCAGTCGGTGTCCGAGCTCGGTGACATCACCCTTGAGGAGTATCATGTGGATGCCATCAACGGCGGAACAGATTCGCTCGTGGATGTAACGGTAAAAATGAGAAAGGACGGGAGGGTTTTAACCTCCCGCGGAGCAAGAACAGATATCGTTGAAGCAAGTGTCGAGGCGGTAGTAGCAGGCATGAATAGATTATTGAGAGATGAAAATGAAAACAGGCGCAGCAATACTGGTTGAAAGCTTAAAAGAACAGGGTGTCGACGTCATATTCGGGTATCCGGGAGGAGCAGTTCTTCCGATATACGACGAGTTATATGACGCAAATCTGACCCACATCCTTGTGAGACATGAGCAGGCAGCGGCCCATGCAGCAGACGGGTATGCAAGAGCCAGCGGACGCGTAGGTGTTTGTATCGCAACATCCGGCCCGGGCGCCTGCAATCTGATCTCAGGCATCACAAATGCCAATATGGATTCGACACCTATCATTGCACTCACTGGGCAAGTCCCAACAGGACTGCTTGGAAACGATGCGTTCCAGGAATCGGACATCACCGGGATAACGATGCCGATCACCAAACACAACTATCTGGTGAAGGATGCAAAGGACATCAAACTGATCGTGAAGTCTGCGTTTTTTATCGCAGGAACAGGACGAAAAGGACCGGTACTCATCGATCTTCCAAAGGACGTGCAAACGGCATGTGTTGCAGAATCGGACATCGTATCCAGCGAGCCTGACCTGAAAGGATACAAGCCCACACTCAAGGGCCATTCCAAACAGATCAAAAAGGCCCTCGACCTGATCTATCAGTCGGAAAAGCCGGTGATCTATGCGGGAGGCGGAGTTATTGCAGCGGGAGCATCCGAGGAGCTGGTGAAGTTTGCCGAGATGTTTTGTATCCCGGTCACCACCACATTGATGGCTCTTGGAGCGATCCCGACAGATCATCCGTTGAATCTTGGAATGCTTGGGATGCACGGAACAGAATACGCAAATTATGCGATCACCGAGTCAGATCTTCTGATCGCGATCGGAGCACGGTTCGATGACCGCGTGACCGGAAAACTGAGCCGCTTTGCACCGAATGCAAAGGTCATCCATATCGACATCGACCCGGCAGAGATCGGCAAAAATGTCAATCCGGATGTTCCGATCGTCGGGGATGCAAGATCCGTTCTCTCAGACCTGATCTGTCTTGCAGAAAAGAAAGGCTGTATCTCTGAAAAGTGGCTGGAGCATGTGAAGACCTGGCGTGCAGATCACCCGCTACGGGTCGTTGACGACGGAAAAGTTCACCCGCAGCAGATCATTCGAAAGCTCTCCGAGCTTCTTGACGGCGGCGGGGTCATCGTTAGCGAGGTCGGCCAAAACCAGATGTGGGCGGCGCAACATTACGGCTTTAAAAAGCCGCGGCAGTGGATCAGCTCAGGCGGCCTTGGAACGATGGGATTTGGATTCCCGGCCGCAATTGGAGCCTGGTTTGCAAAACCTGAAGAGACGGTGGTGGTGATCGCCGGTGACGGAAGTTTCCAGATGAACATCCAGGAACTTGCCACCGTTGCACAGTATAAGATCCCTGTGAAGATCATCATCCTGAACAACATGTACCTCGGCATGGTTCGGCAGTGGCAGGAGCTCTTCTACGAAAGAAGATACTCCTACACCGACCTCCCGCCGGTGAACTTTGTTGGGATCGCAAAAGCGTATGGGATCGAAGGGATGAAGGTGGACTCGGTCGACCAGATAGAGGAAGCTCTTAAAACCGCTCTCGCCCATGACGGTCCGTATCTTCTGGATTTCCTGATCGAGCGGGAGGAAAATGTCTATCCCATGGTCCCAGCTGGTGCCGCGATCAGCGAGATGATCGGGACACACAGTCAGAGTGGAGGATGTGAGAGATGAAACAGCACATAATGAGTATCCTTGTTGAGAACAAAGCAGGTGTTCTTTCAAGGGTCTCCGGGCTCTTCTCACGAAGAGGATATAACATCGAAAGTCTTGCTGTCGGGACATGCGAAGCGCCCG
>DALTVZ010000112.1 GCA_029987315.1 Methanocorpusculum sp. | reverse complement strand
CCAGTATCTGCAACGGTGAAGTGAAGATCGTTTTCTGTAAGATCATACCAGAACCTGCCGGTCACGATATGGCCGAGCGGATAGGCATGAGTGTGCAGGACCATCTTCGGGTCGGCTGTCGTTCCTGACGAGAAGAAGATGAGCATCGGATCGGTCGCTTTGGTTCTAACACTTCGAACGATCGAGCTGAGTTTCGTGGAGGCACGCGCCGGATGTATCAGTTCCTTCTGATAGTTTATCCATCCGGGAACGTCACCGTCGATCAGGAACTTGACCTCGAGTGTCGGGCACTCCTTTCCTAACTCTTCAAGTTTCCAGACATTCTCGGTGTTCGTCACGATCATCTTGAATTTACCCTGGTTTATTCGGTATTTTAGATCCTGCGGGGTCAAAATGACTGGGGATGGGCAGAGAACCGCTCCTATTTTTATTGCAGCGAGAGCAAAGGTCCACCATTCGGGGACACGCGGCAGAAGGATCATGACTCTGTCGCCTTTGCCGATCTGCTGTTTGAACATCATGTTCGCTATCTGGTTGGACAGATTCATCATCTGTCGGAAGGTGTAGTATTTTTCCTTTCCTTCCTGGTTTGTCCAGATCATGGCGAGTTTGTTTCGATCCTTTTTCGCCCATGCATCAACAACGTCGAAGCCGAAGTTGTAATACTCTGGCACGGCGATGGAAAACGTGGAGTAGGTTTCCTCGTAATCCATCATGTTGTGGGGCACAAATCCCTCGGATCTATGCTCGCGCTCGGCTGAACGCGTTTGGCGTCCGGCTTTGTGTGCCGTTTCGGTCATGGATAATTATTTGCTTTTTCTTATGATAAATATAGAGGTGATTTTTTTTGGCAAATGAGCGGGGAAAATCAGTATTTTTTATAATATGTCTGATGTTGCTGCCAGCCCGGGTTCATCGTTCTGCGTCCCGGGACGTATTCCCATGAATATTTTATTGCGCCGGTAACGAATTTTTTTGCCTCGAGTACAGCTTCTCTGACAGGATAACCAAGCGCGATGTGGGCGGCGATCGCTGAAGCATAACAGCAGCCCGATCCGTGCACATCGGTAAAAGGCGCCACCTCTCCCTCAACGAGGAGCGTGCCCGATCTGTCCGCAAACACGTCTGTCCCCAGCCGAAACATAGCATGTCCGCCTTTGATCACCGCGGTCTCTGCTCCGTGGTCGATGAACCAGTATGCCGCCTGTTCCATCGATTCGGGATCTATGATCTTGATCCCGGAGATGACCTCTGCCTCGGGAATGTTTGGGGTGATCACGGTGGTCCTTGGGAGAAGATCGGCAACGAGCCGTTCCTGACCCGCCTGATCAAGAAGCCTGTACTCTTTTGTCGCGAGAAGCACCGGATCGACAACAATGTTTCGCCCTTTGGGAATGGTCGCGGCAACGATCTCGACCGTTTCAGCATTCTTCAGCATGCCGGTCTTATAGCAGCCTATTCCAAAATCCTCCTCAAGTGCTTCGATCTGTTTTTTGATGAACTGTGCCGGGATACTTGCCGAGTCAAGAACATGCGTGGCGTTTTGTGCGGTGAGAGCAGCGATCACCGTCATGCCCCATACACCGCACGCCGCCATGGTTTTCAGGTCGACCTGGATCCCTGCCCCGGCTGACGGATCGGAGCCGGCTATTGTAACGGCGAATGCCGCGTTATGTTCCAAGGAACTCATATCTGATATATTAGCACGCCCGCTCTCTAAATACTTCGTCGGGGTTT
>DALTVZ010000111.1 GCA_029987315.1 Methanocorpusculum sp. | reverse complement strand
TGTATCGGCGAGTTCCGTGGACCAAACTACCCGAACTATGCAATGAACGTCGGTCACCAGGGAGAATACGCAGCCATCGCAGCCTCGGCCCACTTCGGTCGCGGCGACGCATGGACACTGTCTCCACTGATCAAGATCTGTTTCGCAGACCCGGCCCTGAAGTTCGACTTCGCTCACCCACGTGCAGAATTCGCAAAAGGAGCGATCCGCGAATTCATGCCAGCAGGCGAGAGATCTCTGATCATCCCGGCACAGTAAGTGGTTATTTAACCACTCATTTTTTCTTTTTTACCTTTTCTCTAAAGAGAACCCTACTCAAATACTATCATAAAAAAAAGTTTACCCCTGATTCTTGCGGGTTCGTAAAAAAAAGTTAAAGCTCACCAATTAGTTCGCTCATCCTTTTGAGAAGCTGATCTGCAGTTTCATGCTCCCCGTCGGAAAATATCGAAAGTGACAGCGTATTTTCCCAGGTGATGACCACAATAACAAATGGATTTCCTGTACTGATATTTGCATACATCACGGCGTCTTTCACCACAACATCATTGCCAAAATCCACCACATCCTTTGGCAGAACACCTCCGTTGGACATAAACGGTGATGACTCGTACTCTGGATCGAGGAAGCATCTCGCAGCCTCAGAATCCGGCTCTTCGATGGCGAACTGTACCCCTATTCCTAGAGCATTCTTTTTGTCCATCTGGGATAAAGTTCTGACCTCATCAAGAATAGATACAATGTCGCCTGATTTTGGGATAGGCACAGGTGACCAGTAAGGAACTGAATAGTTTTTGATATCGGTTCGAAGATAGGGCGGAAGATATTTCCTAAGATCCACCGCAGCACGTATCGGCACCATCGACATCGAGGTATCGAACGTTTTCTGCACATACTCCTGTAATGCAGCCGCATACACCGTTATCAGGACATCATTCACCGTTGCATGATGCTTGTGCGCGAATGCCTTCATATTTTTCAGCACCTGCGGCTGTATCTTTTGCACAAATAATTTTGGCACCCCCAGTTTATCCTGTGGGACTGCAAACATTTTTTGATATTTCTGGATCGGTATCCTTTTTGCTGCCTCAGCACGACACAGCTCTGCGCACATGTCCATAGAGTAGGACACAAGAACCGATCTCATCGACCGGTCGTTCCATTCCTCGAGAGGGGCCGGTGCATAATTTGGATCCCACCCAAGAATTCTATAACACGCCACGATCATACCAACGACATCCCATAATCCGTGAGCATCGGTCAAGGTGTGATCTATGGAGAAGATCAGCGTGCATAACGGCCCTTTTTTATCTGCAGCCACGTGCAGAGGTGGATGATCATTCGGCAGAGCACGCAGAATGCTTGCTATATTTGCAGGGTCACTGCTTGTCTCGGTCACCCATCTTCGTTCCTCTGAAAGAAGCACCCACCCGTTTTCCTCCTCCAAAGGACTGCCGTTATAATAACTTTTGAGAATTTTTACGGCATCTGCAACTTTTGTGACCGCTTTCTCCAGCCGATCCAGATCGACATCTCCATGAAGCAGAAGCTTGAGCGAAATAAAATAAAATGCGTTATCAGTGAACCTGCGTTGAAAACGATCGAGCTTTGAGGAGTGGATAAAGACGTCTGGCATAAGGTTATTCCTGAGTGAATATTCGCTCTCGGTCTATTTCTATCTCTCCAGAAAATAATTCACGACCAGATACACGAATGGAAATAAAGATATTATATCCATGAAGAAACAACCAATCTAGATATTCATTCACAGGTTCGGCGCATAACATATGGCAGTATCCTCAAAAACACTTACATTCCATCTTTCGGAAGATGTTGTAGGGCAGATCAGCTCTTTAACAGCTGAGGCGCTCAAAGAAGGAAATATTGAGGTATATGATGTCGAACGCCTTCATTTAGCCGTCGAACAGGTCCTTTTGAAATGGCTGGCAGCCCTTGGTGAGGGGACGGTCGGTACGTATCGAAGCGGAAAACGTCTGGGTCGTCAGTACATCAACCTCTCGGTTTTAGGACCAAGGGTCAATCCGTTCGGTGAAGACGGCGGTGACTGCGTATTGAACGGCGGCAACTCTGTCCAGACATTACTTGCAAACATCGGGCTCACCCCCTCCTACCATTATGTGAACGGCGAAAATCAGATCGTTCTCATGCCAAAGCGGAAAAAGGTCAACCCACTGATCTATCTGATCTGTTCGATCTTTGCCGGAGTTCTTGTTGGACTTTTGTGCCGCGAGTTTCCGTTTGAGGTCAGACATACTATATCTAGTGTCTTTGTCACTCCTCTGTTTGGCACCTTCATCGGGCTATTGATCGCGACCGCTCTTCCTATGATGTTTTTATCCCTTATCTGGGGTATTTACAGTATCGGTGACACTGCAACACTTGGAAATATTGGAAAGCGGGTCATTGGAAGATATCTTGGCAGGATCTACTTCACCCTGCTGATCTGTGCACTGGTCTGCATACCATTTTTTACATATGCAGTCGGCGAAGGTGGGTTCTCCGGCAGCGAGTTCACGGCGATCTTTACGATGATCCTTGACATCGTTCCGTCCAGTCTCATCTCCCCCTTCTTAGAAGGAAACTCTCTGCAAATAATATTTCTCGCAGTGGCATTTGGTCTTGCCCTGCTCATTTTGAACAAAAAGATCCCGGTTATCGTGCAGTTTGTTGGGCAGGCGAACAACATCATCCAGTTGATCATGGAGTGGATCACCACACTTCTCCCGCTGATCATCTTCATCAGCATTCTTCAGCTGATGCTGACAGAGATGCTCTCAGACATGTCCGGTCTTTTGAAACTGTTCGTCATCATTCTGCTTTGCGTCGGTGCAAATCTCATTCTGATGGTCATGAGCATCTCGATTCGAAGAAGGGTATCTCCAATTGTCCTGATAAAGAAACTACTCCCCTCCTTTTTGGTGGCTCTTACGACCGCCTCATCCGCGGCGACCTTCTCGACAAACATGGAGTGCTGCGAGAAAAAACTCGGCATCCATCATAAACTCGTGAACTTTGGCGTCCCTCTTGGGACCGCGTTCTCAAGACCAGGGCATGCTGCGATATTTTTCTGTGTCTGTTTGTTTATGGCCGATACGTACAGTGTGCCGATCACGATCTCCTGGGTTTTTGCCGCAATACTGACCTGCGGCCTTCTTGCCTTGGCAGTTCCCCCGGTCCCGGGAGGAGGCATCGCCTGTTACTCGATCCTGTTTCTTCAGCTTGGAATACCTGTCGAAGCACTCGGTATCGCCGTTGTTTTGGAGATCGTTCTCGACTTCCTGAGCACATCGCTGAACATGGTGGCAGTTCCAGTGGACATGATCCATGTGGCAGGCAAACTGAATATGATGGATGAAGAGGTTATGAGGAGTTGAGATCCTCTTAGATAAACTGCCGCATGCTAACTATGCGGTTCTAAGCTATCCTCACGTCTCTCCCGTTGTTCCTTGAAGATACTCCTCTTGCCCATGATAAGGCAGGCCAAAACAAGCGCAGCCATAGAAGGAATGAGGATCCCAAAGTCCCCGGTCATCTCAAGGACCATGATCATAACCGCGATCGGTGCATGGGCAATGCTCCCAAACAGAGCGATCATGCCTATGATAACGAATACCGGGACCGTTGTGAGCGGAATGATCTGCGGAAAAAGTATATGCAGCAGCATCCCAAAAGCACCTCCCGTAAATCCGCCGATCGAGAGACCCGGGGCAAATACGCCGCCGCTCCCGCCTGAACCGATCGTCAGGGCGGTCGTCAAGGTCTTTGCAAAGGGAAGAAGTATCAAAACGGTAAGAGGCAGCATGTTGTATAGAGCAAGTTGTACAAACCCATAGCCTGATCCGAGACTTCCAAGAGCGACCAGAAGCGTATCCGGAGAGATGTACGCAAAAACGATCACCAAAACCGCAATGAAAAACGCTCCTAAAACCGGTTTGAGATAACCCGGCAGAGCATATTTTCGAAAAAAATTGTCAAAGATATCCTTTGTTCCATAAAATGTTTTGATGTACATGATCCCTATCAGAGCGCAAATGGGTCCAAGAGCTATGAAAAAGGGGACCTGAATAACTGACCATGACAGGGTAGCGGCGCCGAATATAGCTTCATATCCCATAAAAAATCCAAAGATCGAGTAGCTGATGATCGAGGCAAGAAAAGACGGGATCAAAACATCTGCTTCAACGTCCCGCAGATAGAGGATCTCAGCTGCGAGTACCGCTCCTCCGAGCGGAGCTTTAAAAATCGTACCGATACCTGCTCCTATCCCGGTCGCGATCGCGATCTTTCGTTCTCGCGGCGACAGATGGAAAACATCAGAGATAAAAGCGCCAAAGCCTGCAGCGATCTGTGCGGTTGGACCCTCACGCCCGGCACTACCTCCCGTTGAAATGGTGATGATCGACGCGATCGCTTTTATGAACGGGACACGCCAGCGGATCTTTCCATCTCCATGATACGCTTTTAGCGCCGCATCAGTACCATGACCTTCGGCTTCGGGCGCAAACTTATGCACTATCATACCTGAAAGGAGTGCTCCGCCGCAGATGATCGGAAGAATGAGCCAGATCACCGGCGGGGGCGTCCAGCATTCTATCCCTTCACAGGACTGGCCGGGTGTCGGAAAAGCTCCGTCATAAAAAAATCCCATGATCACATGGATGCTGTATTCAAGACCCAAAAAAAATAAAAGTGTTCCAAAGCCGGAGATGATCCCTATGGTTATCCCGATCAATAGGATCTTTTTGAATGATATACGTTCTTCCCCTTGGCTCACAAAAACACCTTTTTCTAGTATCTTTGTTTTCAATCTATTTTACATGTGGCTCGCGTCAAAATACATGTGCGTGTACCCGCCAAGAACAGATCCGGCCTGGATACCGTCTTTTCCCTCACATATCCCATTACCGCGTGACAGTGTGAACACATATCGTACATCCGGATCTGGGACAGTTCGTGAGTAATGGAACTCATGGCCCCGAAAGCTCATCCCTTTTGGAAAGAGGGACTCTTCGGTCACTTTTCCGACGACATAGTTCAGAGCAACGAATCGTTTCTCCATAACACACTCGGCGTCCAAAAGACCTGTCATGGAAAAACTCCCCTCCTGCGTCGTGAGGGACCGGCCAAGCCACATCAGACCGCCGCATTCGCCGTATATTGGTATCTCCTGCTCGGCCGCATGTTTCAGATCGATTTTACACCGTGAGTTTTCGAGAGCCTTTCCATACAGCTCAGGGTATCCACCGCCGAAATAATATCCATCCGCTTCTGGAAGTGGATCATGGATCGGAGAGAAAAATACCAGTTCAGCACCCTTGTCCCTGAGAACGTCGAGGTTGTCCTGATAATAGAAACAAAACGCTTCATCCAAAGCAACACCGATCCTGGTTTTTTTCTCTGAAGAGGGCAGGCTCTTCTCTGCTGAGATCACCGTTGTGTTTGCCGCGGCGGCAAGAAGTTCATCAAGCGAGCAGTGCTCCTCGATGAATGCGCCGGTATCCTTCATGCGTGCATCCTCACCAGCCATCTTCAGGCCAAGATGTCTGCTTTCAACAGAGAGTGTATCGCTTCGCGGGATCCAGCCGAGAAGCGGGATCTTGAGATCCGTCGTCGTCATCGCTTTGTGCTTCTCACTGCCGCCTTTTGTCATGATCACGCCGGCAAATCTGAGCCGCGGGTCATATTCTGTATATCCCTTGATGAGGGCGGCGACACTTCTGCTCATCCCTTTGATATCAGCGACAAGAACGATCGGAGCGTCGAGGATTCTAGCCACATGCGCCGTGCTCGAACACTCCCCCCCGTCCACGCCGTCATAGAGTCCCATCACTCCTTCGATAACGGCGATGTCCGCTCCCTCACATGCAAAAACAAATGAGCGGCGCACCGACTCCTCTCCCATCATAAATGGATCGAGATTGCGTGAACTCCGCCCGCATACTGCCGTGTGATGAGAAGGGTCGATGAAATCCGGCCCAACTTTGAACGGCTGGACCACAAGACCCCGTGCGCGAAGTGCCGCCATGATCCCGGACGCGGTGGCTGTTTTTCCGCATCCGCTGTGTGTTCCGGCGATCACGATACGGGGTATGCAGGTACTTGTTCTCATCATAATCGTTTACCTTATATCAGCTTAAGTTTAATTTTATACTATTATATCTTATCGTAGATACTAGACGTTTCCTTCTTATGGGTATTATGGATCAGTTTCTCCAGGTCCCGTGGTGGCAATTTTGGACGGTGTTCGTAGCGGGAGCCATAATTATCTGTTTGTACCTATTGAGAAACCGTGCAATGTCAAGGGGTTCAGCAAAAAAGCCCCGCACCATCTTCGATGAACATATCCTTGATGATGCTGCGATGGCAAGCCCTCTTCGGCATGTATCAGCATGGCTAAAACTGGTTTTGTGTCTCTCTGCGATCGTGATCGCGGTGACCTCGCCGCTCCCGTATCTCCCGATATTTATTGCGATGTCCATGATCTTCGCAGCTCTTTTTGTTGCAAAGGTCAGCCCTCGTCTCTACGGATCTCTGCTGACCATCCCTCTGTTTTTTGCAGGGACCGGAGCCATCGTGATCCTGTTCATCACCGGCGGGGGGGAGATGCTTATAGATTTTTTCCGGATAGGCCCATTTCATGTTCAGATCACATCCGACTCTCTTGACCTTGCGGTCTTGGTGATCTCTCGAACATTTGCCGGTATGTGTTCGTTGTATTTCCTTGCACTCACCACGCCGATGGCCTCGCTCTTCGCAGTTTTTCGGGATCTTAGAATGCCTCAGGCCTTCATCGATCTGTCCATGCTGATCTATCGGTACATCTTTGTCTTCATCGGTGAAGCGATCGCGATCCATAATGCACAGATCATGCGTGGGGGTTACGGATCATGGAAAAATTATATCACCTCATTTTCGATGCTTGCCTCGATGCTGTTCATCAGGACCTGGGAACGAGGGGAGGCGATCTTTGTTTCAATGGAGTCGCGGTGTTATGACGGACTGATGGCTTTGCCTGATGAAAAGGGACATGCCAGCCAGCTTGCGGTCACGTCCGTGCTCCTCTTTATTATGGTGATCTTTGGTCTTTTGTTGGTGGAGATGTTTCTTGTATGAACGATAATGTACTTACGTTTGAGGATGTCCGGTTCTCGTATCCCGGCCGGCCCGCATCGTTGAAAGGGATCTCCTTCTCCATCAAGAGAGGGAAAAAAGTTGCAGTTGTCGGACCAAACGGAGCTGGAAAAACCACGCTTCTTCTGATGTGCAATGGAACGCTCGTTCCTGAAGCAGGAAAGATCTTCGTGAACGGTGAGGAGGTCAAGTATGATAGAGTAGCCCTTCGAAACGTTCGAAGCAAGGTCGGTCTGGTGTTTCAGAACTCAGACTCGCAGATCTTTGCACCGAGCGTGTTTGCCGATGTGGCATTTGGGCCGCTGAATCTGCATCTGTCGGAGGAGGAGATCAAGGAGCGCGTTTCTGATGCTCTCTTTGCGGTAGGTCTTGTAGGTTATGAAAAACGCCCGCCCCATCATCTTTCGGGAGGTGAGAAAAAGCGTGTAGCCATCGCAGGTATTCTTGCAATGAGGCCGGATATTCTGGTGGCAGATGAGCCGACCTCTTCACTAGATCCTGCTACTGCCGCCGAAATTATGGATCTCTTGGATGAGCTC
>DALTVZ010000110.1 GCA_029987315.1 Methanocorpusculum sp. | reverse complement strand
GACTTGACACTCCGTACCCCGGCTATCGTACCGGAATCGATGACGATATCGGCGACCTTGTTAAGTTTATGGGCAAATCCCACCTGCATCGAGGAGGGCACAAGAAGGCGCGGACCCGCAAAATTTCGGATCATATGGGCCGAGGCGAGTTCAGGATCCGGGTATTTTTTCAAGAGTTCCGGAAGGCCGGCAGATACCCGTGTTATTATGCTGCATGGTGACTCGTAGCGCGCACGGGTCTCCTCCATAGATGAGACGATCAGTGTCTGGATCCCGTCGCGGGAAAATACGTATATATACGGATCTGATGCGAGAAAGCCCGAAGTATATCGCATATCAGCATCTTCTGAGGAGTCATATGCGACATATGCATCACAGGCATGTTTTTCAAGTTCGTCCAACATCCGCTTCATATTCTCCTAGTATTGGTGCTCCAAAGAGATGTAGTTTTTATTGTTGAGAAGCCGATGTACTTGTAATGGATGACTCAGAGAAGACTCAGTTTAAGGGAAAATTTACGGTCCTCGTATTCATCTTAAACATTCTGATATTTGCACTCGCTGCATCGATCATAGTATTTTTCCTTGTCCCGGACTCTCTCTGGTTCAGATTACCGATCGTGATCATCTGCGTCGCGATCTTTATAATCAGCCTTGCCGTATTCATTCCCAAATACCGTGCGACCAAAGCCTGGCTTGATATTCACGGGACCACCAAAGAGGAACGAATAGCCCAGATGCAGAAGGAACAGGAAGAATACCGTGCCCAGATTCGCGCTGAACTCGAAGAGGAGATGCGCGAAGAGGAGATGCGCGAAGAGGAAGAAGCCAAGAAGAACGTGAAGAAATAATGCTCAGCAAAATCAATGGGGAGATCGAACTCCTCGAACGCCATCTGTCCGTCATGCGTGTTGTCGCACGACAAGGCCCGATCGGTATCATGAAACTCACCGATGAGCTTAGCCAGCCTCAACATAGAATACGGTATTCTCTGCGGGTTTTAGAGCAGATGCAGTATATCAAGGCGACCCCATCAGGCGCAATTGCCACGCCAAAGGCCTTTGAGATGCTGGAAAATTTTGATAAGGATCTGGAAATACTCGTACAACATCTTTCTTCACTGCACCCGGAAAAAAGGCAATAAAATCATAATCTTTATTACACTGACCGGCACATGTAATTAGGCAATACAATTGTGCCGCCATAACTCAGTTGGTAGAGTGGTTGACTGTTAATCAACATGCCACAGGTTCGAGTCCTGTTGGCGGCGTTTTCTTTTTGTGTTTTTGTTGAAATATGATTCCTATATCACTCAAACACGAACAAACACCTTTATAAACTAGTATGCCTAATATCATGTGTTCTTCTGCAAGGGAACAAATTTTTGGGGGTGTGGAGAAATCCATACCCCCGTTTTACGTACACCTTTCTCTCTCGGGCCTGTAGCTTAGTGGTGGAGCGCCCGGCTCATAACCGGGTGGTCGTGGGTTCGAACCCCTCCGGGCCCATCGTTTTTTGCGAATTAGACCAGATCTGCGAGATTTTTCTAGTTTTCCACTTGATTTAGGTCATTTTCGTCAAATACATGTCCCCTATTTTTTTCAGAGTGGATTTTATAACCTGACACAACATAGTAAAAATATTGCTACTATGTCGAAATTTCATATACTCCTCGTTTTTGTCATACTCACGCTCTGTATCTTCTCTGCAGGATGTCTCCTGCCCTTTGACGGATCAGTGCAGGACCCAAAACTATTGGGCCCAAATATCTCAGTTCCGGTCGCGCCCATTCCTGTATCCAGTCTAGACGGAGCCAACCTCGCCTATGAACTTGAGATATCCTCGACAGGAAACCAGAAATTCACACCTGAAAAACTTGAGGTCATCGACCCAGGAACTGGAAAGATCCTCTGGACAGCTGATGGTGACCTGCTTGCCGCACTCTACCACCAGGCCTCTGATCCCATTCCGACAGAAAAAGAACGACAGACCGGGACCGGGAAGTTATCGATCCCGCGGATCTCGATCTGGTTCACCGTACCTCAGGATGCAATTCCAGATCAGCTCACTCACAGGATCACCTTTGACCAGGCAGGAAAAGACCCCGTCATAATCACCGGCGGGCCGGTGAATGTTCGTAAAGACCTCCAGCCGGTGATCATTGGATCGCCGTTTCGTGGGGCAGGTTGGCTAGCCATGGAAACGACAAGCCCGACGACCCATCACTTCCTTGCGCAGATCACCATGGACTCGGTGACACGTGTTCCTCAGAAATATGCACAGGACTGGATATACGTAGACCCGAAGACCGGTAAGGCGGTGAACGGAAACTCGACACTCGCGAAGGATTATCTGGGATATGGAAAGGAGATATACGCGGTGTCAAGCGGCACGGTCGTGGATCTCATGGATGGACTGCCGGATGTTGAATGTGTGTATTCTGCCGGGAGCCCTAGTATCGAAACGGTGGCAGGTAATTACGTGATCATCGACATGGGAAATGACAAATATGCCTGTTACGCCCATATGATCCCGGGATCGATCCGGGTCCCACTAGGTGACACGGTATCAGAGGGGCAGATCATCGGTCTGATGGGGAACAGCGGAAACTCGGATATCCCGCATCTCCACTTCCAGATCGTAACGGGCAAGGCGTCATTCCTTGGGGCAGAAGGATATCCGCATGTTTATCGATCGTTCGATGTCATTGGCCAGGTCAACGGAGATATCGCGGCGGAAAGGCAGGAAAAAATACCCGGATATACCTTCGCTCGCCTCTTTAAAGAGTTTGAGGATTTTGTCACGATACATCAGGATCCGGTCACACGGCAAAACGAACTTCCCATGAACTGGGACATTGTCTCTTTTTCCTAATTTTTTTAGATGGTATGGACCTCTGAAAAAAGGTCCGTTGGTCGGGCAAACGCTTTGAATGGGTATCATAGACCCCGATCCTCTTCACAGACTGAGGATAGGACAAACTCCGCGTTTCATACCCTACATCATTTTATTCTTCGGGGGTTCCATATATATTGGGACTAGTCCGGGTGGCTTGGCGTCACCTATAACCTGAAACTGCCAATACGCAGGGGACGAAGTTTGAGGACGGCTGTGTC
>DALTVZ010000109.1 GCA_029987315.1 Methanocorpusculum sp. | reverse complement strand
TTTATGATATTTTGTATCATTCATACATTATAGACAATGAGAGTAACTGCAAAGAAAAATGATGGAGTATCCCCGGTCATCGGTACTATCCTCCTTGTCGCGATCACCGTTGTACTTGTCGCGATCATCTCCGCTGTCGTCATGGGCATGGCCGGCGATGTCGGCAACGCACATGTTGTCGGTGTGAAAGTTGTTCAGGGTACTGATGCTGCTTCTGATAACAAATCATTATTAGTTACGATCACCGGCGGTGACACTACCGGGCTTCAGAGGATCGGCGTAATGAATGGCTCCTACTCAATGGTGAACTCAATGCCTTTTATGGGGGTGGGGGTTCCGATGAACATCACTGGCATGACTTCTGACGAAGATGGAGATGACACACGTCTTGGTGCGGGTCTTACATACATCTCAGTCATAGCTCTCTACGATGATGGCATCCATCAACTCTACTCCGGCACGATAAACCTCGTTTAATTTTTCGGGTGATCAAACCCCATCTGGGGTTTTACTTTTTTTCAATCGCTCATTTATGATTTTATCCCAAAAACCCAATTTTATCTCTTCATCTCCCTCAAAAAATCCTATAACGGATAGATTTATCATATTATGTATCGTTCATACCTAAGAACATCATGAAATTAACTGCAAAGAAAAATGATGGAGTTTCTCCGGTCATCGGTACGATCCTCCTTGTCGCGATCACCGTTGTGCTTGTCGCGATCATCTCCGCTGTCGTCATGGGCATGGCCGGCGATGTCGGCAACACTCATGTTGTCGGTTTGACAGTTGCTCAGGGCGAGGACGACAAAACAGTTGTGGTAACCCTTACGGGCGGCGACATCTCTGGTCTTACGAACATGACCGTTTACAATGGCGAAACAGAGCTTAAATCTGTGCATGGTTTTATTCCGTTTACTGTTCAGCCGCAGGACTACATCAGTACCACTTCAATGGCTCCCAAGGCATCCATCTCAGTAGTTGGTATCTTCACTGATGGTAATCAGACGATCTACACCGGCACACTCAATATCGCTTGATCCTGTCGATGAACAAAATCCCCTCTGGGGTTTACTTTTTTTTAAATGATCCACCCCTGAATTGCCCTCCAGAATCCATATTTTCCCTCCCTCCTCTCCTCATAAATGTTTATAGTGGATAGATTTATCATATTTTGCATCAATTATACATTGGAAATCATGAAATCAACTATGAAGAAAAATGATGGTGTATCCCCGGTCATCGGTACGATTCTCCTTGTCGCAATCACCGTTGTACTTGTCGCGATCATCTCGGCTGTCGTTATGGGTATGGCCGGTGGCATTGGGACGAGCCACGTTATTGGCGTGACAGTTGTTCAGGGCCCTGATCTTGATGATACCAATAAATCATTACAAGTTACGATCACCGGCGGTGACACGACAGGACTTATTGGCGTCGCTGTATTCCGTAATTCGACCTTTATAGATCTACTGGAATTTGAATCGGTAGGGGTGCCTATGAACTTCAATGGCTCCGTACATCCTGAGGCCTCTCGTCTTCTTGCGGGCCCTGCTACTATCGCGGTCGGCGGTCAGTTCTCTGACGGCAATATAACGCTTTACACCACCAAGATGAACATTGTTTAATCCTTCTGATGATCAAACCCCATCTGGGGTCTATTTTTTGACCACTCATTTATGAGTCAACCCACAAAACCCAGGTTAACCTCTTCATTTCCCTCAAAAAAAGTTCTCTATCAGATATATTTATCATATTCTGTATCATTCATATCTAAGAACATCATGAAATTAACTGCAAAGAAAAATGATGGAGTATCCCCGGTAATCGGTACGATCCTCCTTGTCGCGATCACCGTTGTGCTCGTCGCGATCATCTCCGCTGTCGTCATGGGCATGGCCGGCGATGTCGGCAACGCACATGTTGTTGGCGTGAAAGCTGTTCAGAATGGCACTAATGCATCACTACTGGTTACAATCACCGGCGGCGACACCTCAGGGCTTGGAAACATTACAGTGTACAATGGTTCCAACCTTGTATCCACAAAAACATTTACTACAGTCGGAGTACCGCTGGAATTCAGTAACAGTACGCTTGGTAAAGGTCTTGCCTCCCTCTCGATCGTAGGTACCTTCTCTGACGGTCCTCAGACGATCTACACCGGCAAGATCAACATGGTCTGATCTCACTTAGAGATTAGTACCACCAATATTTTTTCTTTTTTTAGCACTGTTTTCTCTTGAGTCTCCAGTTTCCCCCTTGGTCACCACGCCAATTCTAGTATTTAAACCTAACTTTATTGCAAAAAATTTGCAATAACTTTAGCGCTATATCCATCCCGAACCAATATGCTTGTGTGAAAAAAACACGGGTAATGTCCGCCCGATGCTTTTTACAGGAAAACAAACCATGAAAACAGCACAATCAAAAATTGGAGAACACGTCGAATGACCGGAAACATCAGCTCAAACGATCTTGCATACTACTGCACGCCGGTTCCCTCGGCAGCCTTGGATCAAGCCCGCCCCGCCGCCAGCCTCCCTATCATTGAACCGACCGTCTATTACATCGCAGAAAGTATCAGCGAATCAGTTCGCTGGATCAACATCGCCCTCAAACGCTACAACCGGCAAAAAGGCCCTTCGGTCTTTTATCAGAGCGGCCGCCTCGTCTGGATCGCTCGGGACGAACACGGCTCATATCAGATCTATCCGATCGACCGAAATCATCTGCGCCTCATCCTGTCTGACTACACCTGGCTCAACGCAAAGACCCGCGAGCCATGCAAACTCAGCAACGACCTTCTCGACACCGTCATAACCACTCCGCCGGGATATCTTCCCAATGTCCCTGTCCTAAGAGGCCTTTATAATGGTGCTCTCATCACCACAGGCGGCAGGATCGTAGCTGTCAAAGGCTACGATGTCGAGACCGCTCTCTATCTCACGAGCACCTTTGAGCTGCCGCAGGTGCCAGAATATCCGACCGATGCTGAGATATCGGATGCCACGACCTGCATCTCTCGACTCCTTGAGGAGTTCCCCTTCGAAACCGAATGTGATCGTCAAAACGCCGTTCTTCTCATCGGCACCGCAGTATTTCGCCCCTTGCTCACAGGTCCGGTCCCGATCGGCATCATCGATAAAAACACCTCAGGAGCCGGCGGCACGCTTCTCTCTCAGCTCATCGGGGCACTTGCGGCAGGGTACATTCCTTCGGTCTATTCGGCCACCAAACGAAAAGACGAGTTTGAAAAGATCATCCGTTCCATCAACAAAGCGAACCCGTTCATTGCCATCATCGACAATCTCGAGATCGGCATGGATTGGACGCCGGCAACGCTT
>DALTVZ010000108.1 GCA_029987315.1 Methanocorpusculum sp. | reverse complement strand
TCTCTCTCTCTCTCTCTCTCTCTCTTCTGTACAGTACATAGTAATAATAATAAGAGACTAGACGTCTAAAAATAAAGTGATTGATGAGCAGCTTTTCTTCCCGTAGTTACTTACGGACGGACGTAGTCTGGAGGGGGTCATCGTTTTTTCTGGACGTCCAGGTATATAATTTATATAGTATGAGTGTGTTGTGAAGAAAATACGGCAGAATTGGCCGTATTTTTGGTTTGGGTATGGTTTTTGGCGATCGGAAGATGGATGATTTTGATGAGAGGAGGGTGGTTTTCTAATCGAAATGGTTATTTTCGAGTGGAACTCGGGGTGGTTTTGGGTTCGGTAGGGTGATTTCCAGAAGCTGGTTAAAAATCATCTCAAGTCTATCGAATCGTGAATTTCGAGATATCAATCCTCATTTTTTGGTGTGTATTTATGGTTGGTTTACTGGAAAGGTGTGGACGCATGAGATCTCCCACCGCTAATTCGCGGTTAAATAATCTTATGTGTCTGCCTATGACAAACTCCCTTATTTTATAAAAATTCGCGGTGGGAATTCTCATGTGTCCGCACTCGCAAGCCTATTGGCTTGCTCAGCTGAGGTTGTCCGCTTCGCGTCCGACCCGCCCCTACGGGGCAGCCCACTCGCAAACTTTCAGTTTGGTCGCAAGGCAAAGCCTTGCTCAGCTAAGACCACTCCTGCGGAGTGGTCCGCCTCAGCTAAGGTCGTCCGCTTCGCGTCCAACCCGCCCGACAAAAAAATAAAAATAGATTTACATCACAGGATTTTTGACGTAATCGTCATAAAGACCGGGCCGCGAAGATCGAGCTTCTTTTTATTATCGGTGACATACCGCATAACGAACTCCTCGATCTTCAGGTTCACATCGCTAGGGTGTTTTGACATCTTCACCTGAACGCTTGTCCCTTCACCAACTCGTGCCGCCTCTTCGATTCGTGCGACCGCCAGATTTGCCGCAGCAAAGAGGAAGGAGATACCGACCGGGACTCCTTCTGCTCTCACGTCAGCAAACTTTTCGGTATCAGGCACGCCAAGAATAGCGCCGTTTCTCACATAGATCTCGTTCAAAGCTGCGGGGCCAAGAAGACTTGAGTTCTCCTCAGGCTCCTCAACAGATATCTCCACCTTGTGTCCAAACAGCTCTCCAGTCCAGGCAGAGAACGCACACGGAGATTTGTCCGTTGCATGTGCGGCCGCCATTTCCATAACTGCTCGTACCGCCCGCCGACCCTCAATGGTCTGGGCCTCCTCCTTCAGTCCGATCCCTTTCGTAAGTTCCGTGTCCGTGTACACGGGTGGATAAAGCTGAGCAAAGGAAAGTTTTCGTACATCCGCGGCCTCGGTCAAAACCATCGCAAGACGTTCAACGCCCATACCAAGATTCATCACCGGCACGCCGACCCCGTATTCTGCCAGAGCTGCGGGCGAGTAGATACCAAACGTTGCTACCTCCACCCAGCCGTGAACTGGGTGCTTCCCATACACCTCGGTCTGTGTCTCGGGCATATAATATTTCGAACGCTTCTCATCAGGCTGGAACCGAAATTCGGTAAACCCGAATGCGGACAGAAGTCCTTCGGCAACTGCCTTCCCCTCCTCGATCGTGACATCCTCCCCTGCTACAATACAGGAAGCCGAGTGATACGTCCTAAGATGCGTGGCGTCCTCCTCCTGTTCGCGGCGGAAGCATCTGTCGATCGAGAACATGCGGATCGGCATCGGCTTTTTGTCCCACATCTGGGCAAGTGAAATAAACCAGCCGCTGGTCATGTGGGAGCGAAGTGTCGTTCGGGATGATTCCGGGGCAAGCTCCTTAAATTCAGGGAACACAGTGTCAAGAATGTGGACGACCACGCCATCATCCACGCCTAAAGCGATCGACATCTCATGAGTCAGATCATCCCCGTCGAATTTGCCTTTCTTGTAAGCATGCAGACACTTCATCAGCTTCTCTTCTGTGCCTTCCGCAAGAGGTGCCTGAGTGATTTTTGAGATCTCGTCAAGACGTTCTTTGGATATGCCCACGTTTGGACGCGGCAGACCGCCGACATAATAGACACGATCCAAAACCGCGGCGGCTTCCGGGCCGAACTGGCGGTAGACGTCCTGCTCATCGATGAACACTGGCACCATCGCTTCATCAAAGCCCATCGACATATAGGCTGCCCGAAGACGGGCTATCGTGTCAAAGATCGGGTGGGCTTTTGCTCGGTGATACGCATAACGCGGATAGATTTTTGTCGATCCCGGGGGGGTGATCACTGAAGGTCCGGCATGCCAGGCACCCTCGAAATCGGTTTTTCTGCGTTCATTGAACTCCTCAATA
>DALTVZ010000107.1 GCA_029987315.1 Methanocorpusculum sp. | reverse complement strand
CTTGGAAGCCGCGACCTGCATCGCTCGACTCCTCGAAGAGTTCCCCTTCGAAACCGAATGTGATCGTCAAAACGCCGTTCTTCTCATCGGCACCGCAGTATTTCGCCCCTTGCTCACAGGTCCGGTCCCGATCGGCATCATCGATAAAAACAGCTCAGGAGCCGGCGGCACGCTTCTCTCTCAGCTCATCGGGGCACTTGCGGCAGGGTACATTCCTTCGGTCTATTCAGCCACCAAACGCAAAGACGAGTTTGAAAAGATCATCCGTTCCATCAACAAAACGAACCCGTTCATCGCCATCATCGACAACCTCGAGATCGGCATGGACTGGACGCCGGCGACGCTGCTTTCTGCCACCTCCGGGACCGGCGAGGTCATAAGCCGAAACATGGGCTCCTTTGACTCCTTCACTGCTGAGGGAAAGACCCTCTATATTGTGAACGGGATCAACGTTCAGGTCCGTGCTGATGTGACCCGCCGCATGTTTCGTATCCGGCTCGTTACGAAAAAAGCCGGCCAGAAGTCCTATTCACGCACAAAAATCGAACTGTTGGGTGAAGCGGAAGCGTCTCACCCAAACATCATCTGGGCATTTTCTGTCCTCTATCAGAGCTGGAAAAACGCCGGATACCCTGCTCCGCCAAAGTGTTCAGGCGACATCTCCGAATATCCTGAATGGGACCTGCTCGTGCGTGGTATCCTTTTCCATGCAGGATTCACCCGCATGCTCGAAAATCAGGGGGAGTTGCAGACCGGTGAAAACGATGCAGACATTGAAGGGGCCGCTCTCATCACTATGCTGAAAATGAAGTTCCCTGATGGCGTGTTCACGCCTGGCCGGGTGAAGGCAGTTCTTGAAAAAGAGGCTGAGCTCAGGAAAAACGGGTGTCCGTATCAGGACGAACTTCTGGATCATGCTCCTGAAGATATCATTCGCCTCTCTCTGCAAAACGCACTGACAACGACAAAGGTCGGATACTGGCTGAAAAAATATGTTGATGCAAAGTATGCGGGCTGTGATCTCTTCCTGAAACGGGATGAACGAACGTTCGAGGGACGAAAATATATTCTTGTTCCTATCGAGTCGCAGATGACACTCTAAGAGTGGGTGGTGTCACGTGGTTATGCAGGTGACACTTTTTATCTCTCCATTTTTGCCGTTATTCTCGATTCTAAGGCGCTCTGTCACTTGTGTCGCTATTGTCGATATATTTTGGATCCCTGGTACAATAGAAGTACATTGCTATATATTATAGAGATAGATAAACATTGACAACATTGACATAAGTGACATAAACAAGTAGATTCGTTAAATAACCTCAAATATCGCTTGGTTTCATGTCGATTTCAAAATAGCAAGTGACAACATTGACATATCGATTTGCTAGGAAATACTGTATTTAACGTGGATATAATTTTTCAACATCATATATAGATGTTATTTCACCACCGCTCAAGGGAAACGGCACTTCAGAGTACGATGACACATCGAAAGACGCATTGAGTTTGATGGTCGCGCTCGGTGAAACCAGATATTTTTTTCCCGTAGCATTTCCATCATTTACCGTGGAAGCTTGATATACGCCATCCACATATATTCTTTGCGTCTCTGCCGCAGTTGTTCCGAATTGATTGAAGATTCCTCCTGCATGATACCATGTATCTGGTATCATCACGAATCTTGATCGTGCATGATATACTGTGCTACTACCATCAAACATTAATTTAAACTCGATCCCAGGATAGTCGTAGTATTGAATTGCCCAACCGCCTCCCACAGAGTTTAGCCAAAGGCCTCCAGTTGTTGTCCGTGCCACCAAAGGACCTGTTTTAACGGGGCTGTCTCTCTTGATCCACGCCATCACCGTAACTCCTGGATCTCTCACTGCAACTATCATCGAACTTGTTCCGACCTCTCCTGATATAGTGTTATGGATATCTAATCGAACCGTGTATGAACCTGCCGTGTCATACATAAACGAGGCCACTCTCGTATTGGCAGTATGTCCATCGCTGCTGATCCAGGAATATACCATGTCCGAACTTTCTTCAGCCATGAACTCCACCGTCGCTTGACCGGACACAGAATCGAGCACCGCCCAAACATCAGCCTGATCTGCAAGTATAGCTGGCAGAGCTCGTGCTCCTGAAACACCCGTCTTCACCTGGCTCGTGGCATCCTTTCCTTCTGTTACACAAGCAGTAAACTTTGCATTCGCCTTAGCCGTACCTTCGCGGCTAAACTTTTTCTCCGCGATCACAATGGATTTTCCTTCTCCAGTATAGACAACAGACACTAGACTAAGCGGCTGTGTGACACCTAGATCCCATGTCAGTTTGGCTCCCGGGGAAAAATCCCGCCCTACCGGCTGAAATTTATCTGTCTGATCGATACCATTCACCAGGATCATATACTCCCCAGCAGAAAGCGCGTCTCCAGAAAAGTGTGTCAACTCAATGACCCCGTTATTTTCTGAAATGATGATCCCAGCTATATGGGCAGAATCCGGATTTGTTATATTTATAATCGCAGCGGCAAAAATTCCTATCAGAAACAGGGTCAAAACAAGAATCAAAAGTGTTGCTATCACCGGGACCATACCATTCTCAACTTCACCCCTTTGTCGAAGCATGATTATATCCATTTATTCTCAATGAATATACCTCTTTGCGAAGGAATATATTATTCATCTAAGGAAATAATATAAGAACAACATACAAATAATTGCTTATCTTTATTCCTGTCACAGAATACTGCCGGGATGTATGTAGGAATATGGCTAATGTTTGGGAAGAAGAAAAATAAAGATACGGAAGAGGAAATTTCTGCCACTCTCCCTGAGTATAACTTTGAACGGGATGGTTCATTAGTTAACCCCAAACTCAGAACCACCGACGAGGTACTTGAAGCATACTGGATAGAGCCGGGTCTCACTCGTGTCTCAATAGTTCGAACCACCGAGTACGAAAATATCTATATTGCCCATGAACCGGCTCTCACCCCCTTTGAAGCCGACCTTCTCGAACGGATCCAGCCGGCTGTTCGTGATATGCTGATCCTGAAGGATGTCGAGGTCAACGATATGAAGGAGGTCCTTTACGAGCTGATAGACCACCTTCTTGAATCATATGATCTGCCACTTACCGTCGGGACCGTGTACAAACTGCGGTATTATCTCAAACGTACATTTTTTGGATGGGGTCGGGTCGATATTCTTCGCGGGGATCATGACATCGAGGATATCTCATGCTCCGGCTATGATCTGCCGGTATATCTCTATCACCGCAAGTATCGGGATATCAAGACCACGATCTTCTTTTCCGATCCGCGTGAACTTGACAGTCAGGTCGTTTTGTTTGCCCAGAAAGCCGGCAAACACATTTCCCTATCAAATCCGATCGTGGACGCGACCCTCTCGGATGGGTCCCGTATCCAGCTGACCTACAGTACGGTGGTCTCGACTCGTGGATCTTCGTTTACCATTCGAAAGTTCCGAAAGAATCCGTTCTCCCCGATCGATCTTCTGGTCAATAAGACATTTACGATCGACGAAATGGTCTATCTCTGGATGGCAGTTCAGTATAACTTCTCGATTTTGATCGTCGGCGGAACGGCGTCTGGAAAGACCACGACCTTGAATGCTATCTCTCAGTTTATCCCTGCGTTATCTAAGGTCGTCTCCATCGAGGATACACGTGAGATCATGCTGGATCATGACAACTGGATCGCGAGTCTGGTGCCGCTCTCGTCGGGCATCACCAACACCGTTCAGCGTGATCTCAGCATGTTTGATCTGTTGAAGGCTGCGATGCGGCAGAGGCCTGAGTACATCCTTGTGGGTGAGGTTCGAGGTATCGAAGCGCAGACGCTTTTCCAGGCGATGAACTCCGGACACACGACCTATTCAACATTACATGCCGGCAATGTGGCGATGGCCATTCACCGTCTGCAGAACCCGCCGCTGGATGTGCCTAAGGCGACGATCGAAACTCTGGACATTGTCTTATGCCAGGGAAGTATGTTCCGTAATAAGAAGCAGGTCCGCAGATGTAAGGAGATCACCGAGATCGTGGGTATGACCGATAATGGCGATCTTGAGATCAATACGGTATATCTGTATAATTTCCAGAAGGATGAGCCGACCTTCTCAGGTAATTCAAACGTGTATTCGAAGATCTCAGAGAAGACCGGTATGAATATGAGCATGCTGGGTGAGGATCTTCGCCGGCGCAAATCGATTTTACAGGCGATGCTCGATCAGGATATCCGCGATTATCGGGATTTTGCACGTATCATCTGGCTGTATCTGTCGAAACCTAAGTATATTTTGGCGAATGTGGCCGATCTAGTTGAGGTCCTGCCAGGTAAATGTAAGCTGTATGAGTCGCTTGCTAACCGCAAGATCGACAAGGATGAATATCCTGAGAGGGTGGATGGACCAGCCGAGTCTGACGCGGCGTATGGGGCTGGGTCGTCCATCTCCGACCCCACCGGCATCTATGCAAAAGCACGCGTGTGTTATATTCCAGAACCGTCCGGTTTATCTGGTACTAATGTAATCGAAATGCCTGCCCCAGTTCCTGCTCCTGTTTCCATTTCAGGTGAACAGGCACCGATCGTTGATTCATTCCCGATCATTGATGCTGATGATGAATCTGTATCTTATACTGGTGAGGAAAATATCTCTGATATCGATGGTACTGTCGTCCGCGAAGATGATGTATCTGAACCTGAGTTTGACCCTGAGGTTTCTTCCTCTGCCGATTCTGAGCTTCCTGATTATGAGTCTCTAT
>DALTVZ010000106.1 GCA_029987315.1 Methanocorpusculum sp. | reverse complement strand
TCTCTTGAGTCGCGAATCACCGCCTACACCTCCTATGACGTCGATGTATCTCCATTGGTGACTAATCTGGAGTCTGCTAAAACCTCTCTTAAAGCAGCAAAATCTGCAGGAACATCTAACATCGTTCTTGCTAACCAAAAACTCGAAGCTGCGACCACGCAATTAACTGCCGCTGAAAAAGCTCTTTCTCTTGCCGGTCTGACTGCAATCAAAGCAAACACAGATGCAGTCGATCTCATTGTCACCGAACTCTATGGCAAAGGCTGGAATACCGAAGCAAAACTTCTCGCAACGACCAATCAGGGCGTCAAAAATACCTATGATGTAGCAAAACATTCATATGAAGCGGGGGGTTCACCGAATGTCGATGAAAATCTCAAAACATCGGAACAGGCGGTCGCAGATGGGAATGCCTATTTGGAAAATGCCTCCGCCTCCCCATTCGCTGCACTAGGCAGTATCCTACCGATCATAATTGTGATCGTAGTTGCCGTTGTTGTGGTTGTCGGTGCAATAGTTTTCATTAGAAATCGGAGAGGCGGCTGGGACGAGCTTGGATAATCGATATGATTTATGAGGGGTTCTCTCTCCTCTATGACTCCTTTTTTTAAAAAAATAGTACAATTAAATTTAGTGGAAGAGTTCGTCCATATACTCTACTGACCGACCTTCCGACTCTTTCTTCGTGAACACGGTGATCACATCTCCGGGAATAAAGGTAACACTTCCGCTTGGAATGATCAGTTTCCCGCCTCTCCGTATCGCGATGTAGAGCATATCTTTCATATCTGAAACCTCTTTGACGGTTTTGTTCACGCCTTTAGCCCCATCATTAGCCGTCACCTCAAAGATGCTTCCTCCCTCGATCGATGCAAGAAGCTGTGTGTCAGGGTTTTCCGACCAGAGATAAAGGCTTCGTGCAACGATCTCATCCGGGTTTTCACTGATCCGTACACCAACCTCTTTGAACAGATCGGCATGCTCTTTTTGGTTCACGATCGAAACAAGGGTCTTCACCGCATACTTCTTTGCAAGCCAGCAGGCCATGAGATTTAGGGCATCATCGCTGGTGGTCGCGACAAGAGCGTCCGCCCGATCGATCCCGGCATCCTCTAATATTGCTTTATCGGTTGCATTTCCGGCAATCGCCAGGAGATCGTGCTGTGATAGGATGTCCGCACATCGCTCCTCATCCTTGTCGATAACCACAACGCTGTGCCCGTTCTCCGACGCGATCCCGGCAAGACTTCTTCCAATTCCACCCAGACCAACGATGATGAGATACATAGAAAGTCGTATGCTGTCGGATGGTATTATATCTATTCCCTCAAATATACGTATCCGATGACGATTTGTGGAGTTGATGAGGCAGGCAAGGGTCCGGTCCTTGGTCCGATGGTCACCGCAGGCGTTCTTGTTTTGGATCCGTCAGAGCTAGGGACACTGGGCATCAAAGACTCGAAAAAACTCTCCCCGAAAAAACGTGAGAGCCTGTTTGAAGAGATCATTGCCTCATGGCAGACATATACTGTCGTTCGAACCCCTCTGGAGATAGATACACGCGAATGTACGATGAATACGTTCACCGCCGCATGCCATGCGGATGTTGTCCGCGCTCTTCATGCTGATCACATCTTTCTTGATGCTTGTGATGTGAATGCAAAGCGTTTTGGCGATACGGTACTTCACCTGAGTGGCATCTCAGCAGAGGTATGTTCAGAACACAAAGCCGACGCCAAATATCCTGTTGTCGGAGCTGCAAGCATCGTGGCCAAAGTTACTCGGGATAGGTATATTGCTGAATTGAAGTCCGAGTATGGCGAAATCGGGAGCGGATACTCTTCAGATCGCCTGACGATAGAATTTCTCACTGAATATATTCAAACACACGGCGAGCCCCCGACCTGCGCCCGCAGGTCGTGGCAGACCGTGCAGGATATCATCGACCGATCCTCACAGACCGGACTATCCGACTTCTTCTAAGCAACCTCTTATTATCCTACTTCCAATAAGTATGGAATGGATTTTGGCTGGCTTATTCCGGTACTCATTGCAGTGATGATTTATGCGTGGATATGTTATGCCATCAAAAAATACAATATTCTTCCAAACACCTTCTCCTTCATGGGCCCTTGTTTGATGATCAAAACGACCCACACCGGCATCTTTGACAAACTCGCCGGATGGAAACGCCTCCTGATCGCCTATGGAAATCTTGGCGTCATCCTGACCGTCATCTGTGGCGTGGTCATCACCCTGCTGTTTGCGTTTACGGCGATCATGAGCCTCTTTATTCATACAGAGCCGATAGCGCCGCAGAATCTTTTGCTCATTCCGGGGATCAATGAATTTGTGCCCTCAACATTTGCTGTTTGGTTTGGGCTTATTTTCGCGATCGTTATCCATGAATTTGGACATGGTCTTCTTTCACGTGTAGAAAACATCAAAGTCAAATCAACAGGCATTCTTGCGCTGGTGATCCCGATCGGTGCCTTTGTTGAACCGGACGAGGAGGATGTCGCAAACTCCTCCCTTCCAACAAAACTCAGACTGTATGCGGCCGGGATCACCAACAACCTGGTCGTTGGGGGTATTTGTATTCTTATTCTTGTGCTTCTGCTTGGTCTTGTTGTCCCAGGCTCCTCCCCCTATGTGTACGGGATCTATCAAGGCTATCCAGCGGAAGAGGCTGGCGTTCTGCCGGGCACGATCATTTTTTCTGTCGACAACATATCTGTTTCAAGCCTTTCAGATATCTCCGCGGTCCTTGCAACGACCAAGGTAAATCAGACGATCAATCTTCGCGGAGAGTATCGGGGCACTCCCCAGACATATGATATCACCTTGACATCGATCCCACCGGATCTTGGCGGCACGCTTCTTGCATCCGATTCTGACTCAGGATTTATTGGCGTATCCTTCTCTGAGCCCTCGGCTATCACGAAGACTCTTGATACGTTGATGCATCCCTCCTCCCCTCTTGGGGCCGCCGGCTCACTTCTGACCTTCATTGTCATCCCGTTCTCCTCGATCGCAGGATCGGATGTACTGAGTTTCCTGATCGTCGACACTCCTGACCCAGCAATATTAACTGCTCCGTTTGCCGGATTCTGGGAGATCATCCACATCCTCTTCTGGTGTGCATGGGTGAACATCCTGCTTGGTATATTCAATGCTCTACCGATTGGGCCGTTTGACGGTGGACAGATGCTGCGTGAAAGCCTGCGTGCATGGTTCATCAGACGCGGAAAAGATGAGAGGATCGCGTTCAATATTTGCAGTTCGATATCCTATGTTCTCGTGCTCCTCATCGTTATCCCTCTGATCATGCCGTATCTCTTCTGAGGGAAGATTAATTATTCCTCAACTTCCCACATAACTACTATCATGAAGCGTATCGCGGTACTTGCGTCCGGGCGAGGGTCGAATTTCCAGGCGATCCTGGATGCTCTTTCAAAGGGCAAGATCAATGGAGAAATCGTAGCTCTTTTTACGGACAATAAAGATGCCTATGCGATCGATCGTGCAAACATTGCCGGCATTCCTGCTATTGTTCTCAACTATAAGGATTATCCCTCAAAGGAGCGGTATGAACACGATCTCATTACTGCTATGCGAGAGGTCGATGTCGATTTATTTGTCTGCGCAGGTTACATGCGTATCATTGGGCCAGAGATCGCCCGTGAGTTTGCCGGAAAAATGATCAACATCCACCCGGCACTTTTGCCGGCCTTTGCCGGTCTTCACGGACAAAGACAGGCTATAGAGTATGGCGTGAAAATCGCTGGTTGTACTGTTCATTTTGTGGATGAAGGACTTGATTCAGGCCCAATCATCTTACAAAAATCTCTGGAGGTTTTGGATGATGACGACGAGGACTCCTTATCTGATCGGATCTTAGAATTGGAACACCAGGCTTTTCCCGAAGCCGTAGCTTTGTTCTGTGCTGACCGCCTAATCGTGTCTGGGCGTCACGTGAGAATACTTACCAAGGCAAACACTCAATAGGTCTAAGGCCGTATAGTATAAGGCATATTCTCTATGGCAAAAGCAGAAAAAGGCGTATCAATAAAAAAAATCGCTCAAGATCGAGTCGATATTTTGTTTGAACGTGCAAAAGAGGCTAAAAACGAGCCGGAACTTTCAGCTCGTTACATCTCCCTTGCCCGCGAGATGGCGATGAAACAGCGTGTTCGTCTGGCACGATCTCACCGGCGCTCATTCTGCTCGTCATGTCATGCCTTCTTTGTTCCCGGAAAAAATCTCCGGGTCAGGATCCAGCATGGGAAGATCATCTATACCTGTGGTATCTGCGGAGCAGTTACCCGTATCCCCCTCAATAAAAAACCGAATCAAGGTGAAAAACAATCTCAGATATTACCGAATCATATATCCAGACCCTGAAACCAACCATCTGGGTCGGAAAAAATGGCTACACCGAGGATCTCGTAGCAGAGGTCCGTCGTCAGCTTGACACACGTAAAGTGATAAAAATCAAATGGCTTCGGAGCTCAGACATGAACAACGAAGAGGTACAGGATCTTGCCCGGACCGTCTCAGCTGATGTCATTGCCGCGCGTGGAAGGATGATCGTCCTTGGCGCGAAAAACCGTGGAAAGGTCACCGACATCGGGCCCGCGAGGCGAACTCCGCCGAAAAATCTTACAATCCGCGATAAGATCAAGTTTTCTTTCGCGGGAAAAAAATAACTCCCCACTTTTTTTCTAGCGAACATATATTATCTTCTGACTCTAATTTGTACAGACTGTTAATGTCATCTATTGCGGAATAGTTCCGTAATGAAGCATGTCTCCAACATGCGGCATACAGTGAGGATTGTCAATGACTACAGTGTTTGATATTCCGGCAGACTTACTCATCGCAAAGGTAGCAGACGA
>DALTVZ010000002.1 GCA_029987315.1 Methanocorpusculum sp. | reverse complement strand
ACGCAAGCCTTTGGCTTGCACGCCGTCTGGAAAAATGCTATTGGAAAAACCGGCGTACCGGTTTTTCTTTCAAGTTTTCCCTCTTTTTGTGTTGTATGAGATATAATAAAAGAACAGAAAAACCCGCACGCGGGTTTTTCTCTCAGCATTTTTCCAGAGAGGGTGCGATTCTTGCGTAGGCGATAAGCCGGAGCAGAGCACCCGAACGCAAGAAAAATGCGATTCGCGTTAATTCGCGTTAATTCGCGGTTCTTTTTTATGTATCCACACCAACACTGCGTAAATTCTAATTATAATCCTAAAATCCGCTTCTCTCAAGCTCTTCCCCGATCCGTGCGAGAAGAAGTTTGTCCCCATCCAATTTTGCCAGATCCTCGGCGGTCGTAAGATCCTGGATCGCCTCTTCGATCTTTCCTTCCTCGAGCCGGATCAACCCTCGCCCAAGGTATGCCAGAGCCGACCAGTGAGGATCATCCGGCTCTGCTGACTCGAGTATCTCCTCAAAATCCTCTCGGGCTTTTTCCACATCCCCGGACTGCAAAAATAGATCGGCCCTATTGTATCGTATTGGATAGGCCTTTGGCTGGCGAGCGAGAGCACTGGTGTAGTCGGAGATGGCCTCTTTTGCGGCCCCTGTCTCCTGAAAACAGACCCCTCTATAATAATAATAGTTCACATTGTCCGGATTTTTCCGCAGAGCGTCCGTAAAATGTACCGCCGCCTCCGCAAAATCCCGGGCAGCAAACAGAAGAAGACCCTGGGTGAACACATCTTTCGTACTGTTCATAGCTTCCATCCAGACAGTACCCCAGCAGTGATCCGCCGGACAAACGGATTTTCATCCTTCTGCATCGGGGTGATGATCGGTTCAAGCGCTCTCGTTCCGCAAAGACCCAGAGATTTGACCGCCATGTACCGGACATGATCCTTTTCATCGGAAAGCAGCGGGGTAAGCAACGGGATCCCTATCGGATCTGCCGTAAATCCGATGATCTCTGCCGCACGATACCTGAGCCTCCATTCTGGATCGGTCAGCATAGATCGAATCGCCTCGATACCCGCCGGGCCCATCGCCCCGAGTTTTTCTGCGGCACGACACCGGTCCTCCTTTTCGGGTGAATGAAGAAGGGCAAGATACTCCGGTACGGCAGATGACATGATTAGATTGTACTATTCTAGTTACACTTCATACTTTCGGTTTTTATCACACGAATATAGATACATCCACCTTACTTAATATTACGAATACTAGGTCTTCTTCATACTAATTTATTAGTGTGAATAACCAATCAAAACGTATGAGTGTGAAAGGTCTCCTACTCGTTGGTCATGGAAGCAGACTCCAGTACAATAAGGAGCTGATCACGACCACCGCTGAAATGATGAAGGCGAATGGTGGTGATTATCTGATCAAGTCATGTTTTCTTGAATATAGTAATCCAACAGTGTCCGAAGGTCTTGATACTATGAGCAAAGAGGATCTGGAGATCCTCGTTGTCGTCCCGCTTTTTCTCGCAAAAGGGATCCATATCCTGCGTGACATTCCAAAACTCCTTGGACTTCCTGCTGGAAAAAAACGCGGGACCTTCACGCTTGAAGGCGGACGGGTGATCCCGCTCGTATATGCCGAGCCTATAGGGATCGATCCGCTCTTAGCGGAACTCATGCTGAAGAATGCGGAAAATGCCCAGAAACTTCCGGAGGGTGCATGAAGGTCCTGGTTCTTGACACGATACATGGCGGAACCATCCTCGCCGAGGCGCTTCTTCGAAACGGCGATGATGTGGATGCGTTGGATGTGTATCGCGGCGTTGGTCTCACCCCTGAGGAGGCAGCCTCCAGAAATTATGATCTGATAACTGCCCCGGTGCATCTCGATCCGGCATATCCCCTCCTCAATACAAAAACCCCGGTCATCTCCCATCATGAGATGACCCGCCGTCTTGTCGGCCCGCTCCCAAATACTGTCATCGAGGTGACCGGTGCAAAAGGCAAAACCACAACGTGTTTTGCGATCGCCTCCCTCTTTTCGACAAAAGGCCTGCTTCACACCAGCAGAGGAACGTATGTGTATCCGGAAGAGACACTGCTCTGGAAAAAAAGTATCACTCCGGCGTCCGTTCTTCTCGCGACCGGAGGAGCGAAGACTCAACATGCGGAATGGGTCGTGGCAGAAGTTTCTGCAGGCGTTACCGGGATAGGGACGCTCGGTGTTTTGACCTCAGCGGAGGATTATCCGATCGCCGCCGGAAAGAACAGCGCCCTTGCGGCAAAACTCGCCTCCCTTGAGAGATGCAAAACCGTTCTCGTGCCAAAGGGCGTTCCTCTGCAAAAGGGTTGGCATGTCATCGACGACCTCGTCCGTGTGGAAGGGACCACCCTCTCCTGGGACGGCGGATCGTTTACAAACCCGCTACTTTCGCTCGCAGGATACCGTGAACCGCTGAAATGCGCCGCTGCCGCCGCTCTGCTTCTTGGGCTTGACCCAAGAAAGCTTGCCGACTTCACCGCGATCGAAGGAAGGATGCAGTATTATCTCGAAGAGGGTGTGCCGGTGCTCGATAACGCAAACAGCGGGACGACCCGCGAAACAACCCTTGCCGCGGCAGACTATCTAAGAAGTCTTGTTCTGGACAAGAAAATCGTTTTAGTGATAGGTGAGGAGCACAAAGCCGTATGCGAAGGATTTTTGGATGAAGCGATCCAAAAGACGATCCATGATATCGCCCCGATCCAGACCATATCAGTCAGTCGGTCAGGAGACCTAAGCTTTGCCGAATCAAAAGCACAGGCAATCTCTGCGGCAAAAGAACACAACGCGGCGGTCCTTCTCGCCGTAAAAACCTGGAGATAATTATGCGTTACGTTCAACCGCGTCCAAGCTCCATTGTTGCAGCCCTCTATACGCTCCGGGATCTAAACGTCGATCTCGCGATCCTCCACGGACCCTCGGGATGTTCCTTTAAACATGCCCGGCTTTTGGAGGAGGATGGGATCCGTGTCCTCACCACCTCGCTGGGTGACGAGGAGTTCATCTTCGGCGGAGAAAACATCCTCGTGGATGTACTCCGTTACGCGGAAAAAACGTTCTCTCCCCGTCGGATCGCCGTTGTTGGGACCTGTGTTTCGATGATCATCGGCGAGGATCTTGATGCCGGGATCGAGGTGTCCGGCATCACCACCACCGCGATCGGCGTCTCGATCCACGCAGGATTCCGGGAAAATATTGACGGAGTTATTGCCGCACTTGAACCGGCGGCAAGAGTCGGCTGGATCTCCGAGGAGGAGCTCGAGCGGCAAAAACGCGTCCTTGCCGCCGCAAACAGAACCGAACGTGAGCGGGGAGCTGCCTGCAAAACCTACATCTCCCCGTCCCGCGGCGATCTGAAACACATTGCCGCCGCTGAGCTGATAGCTCTGCTTCGTTCCGGTAAAAAAGGCATGGCGATCATGAATGCAAAAAAGGAGACGGCATACATGTTCGCCGACCATCTTTGTGCCTTGCATGAAACCGTTCCTGAGGCAAACCTGACGTATGTGGCAAACCTCGAGGCACGCGGTCTCCCCAAGGTCAGACTGGATGCCTCGACGATACTTGCTGAGCTAAATTCCCGCGGGATCTTTCCGGAACTGATCGGCGCTCTGGACGAGTACGGAGAAAACGGTGCGAGGATCGCGGAAAAGATCGCAGAGGAAAAACCAGAGTTCATTCTTCTCGTCGGGGTCCCTCATGCGGTTTCCCCATCCGCCCTAACCGGGATCACGGTGTTTTCCGTGACAAACGGGCCTCGTCAGGTCCTCCCTCTAAAAGAGCAGGGACATGCACATGTCATCGTCGAGATAGATCTGCACCCAAAGACCCTCGGTGTCCACAACATTGTTGAAAGCGAATTTGGAGCAGTTATTCGGAGCTTATAATGCAGTCACTTCTGATCTCCGGAGACCGTTCAGGGGCAGGAAAAACCAGTATCACACTTGGACTCGCCGGTCTCCTCTCGAAAACCGAGGTCGTCCAGACCTATAAGGTCGCCATGGACTACATCGACACCTCGTATCTATCAGGCGTGACCGGCCGGCCTTCATTCAATCTGGACAGCTT
>DALTVZ010000105.1 GCA_029987315.1 Methanocorpusculum sp. | reverse complement strand
TGCCTGTTTTTCTACGGCGCCATATATTTAATAGGATTTACGCGGTGGCGGTTTGGATCCAATTTGGGAGGGAGGTGACTGGGTGTAGATGGATGAGGAAAAGAACCGCGAATAAGCCCAAGCGGATTTTATCCGCTTGAGGCGGCACGCAAGCCTTTGGCTTGCACGCCTCCGCAAGCCTTTGGCTTGCACGCCTCCGCAAATAATCGCGAATCGCATTTTTCTTGCGCCATCGTGCTCTGCTCCGGCTGATGCGTGCAAACCGAAGGTTTGCGTGCCGCCTCAAACGGGCTTTGCCCGTTTGGGCTTCGCCTACACAGGAATTGCACGCCGTCTGGAAAAGTCCACGAGCTATAAGCTCGTGAGACGTCTCAAGAGCCTTTGGCTCTTGGACAAATGCTATAGAAAAAACCGGCGTGCCGGTTTTTCTCTCAATTTACGTCTCTTTTTGTGTAATCGAAAAAACAATGAAACAACAGAAAAACCCGCACGCAGGTTTTTTTCTCAGTATTTTTCAAGAGAGGGTGCGATTCTGCGCAGGCGAAGAGCCGGAGCAGAGCAACCGAACGCAAGGAAAATGCGATTCTCGATTATTTGCGGAGATTCGCGATTAGTTTTTTCTCTTGTGTCCGTATATAACGTTAAAGAATTTGGAGTGCTGCTCTCACGCCGCGTAAGTTCTATTTGAAGAAATACGGGGACCCTAAGTATCAACTATCTAAGTCACGTTAAAACTTTAAAAAAGGTAATATAACATAATATATTATAAAATATTACGTAAAAACGCATTATCTTATCTTAAAACAGCCAATAATAGTATGAGGGTAAAACCTCCGGAGAAACACCACAAAAACGCAACCAAAAACACAAAGAATGTCTGCCCGATTCTCACGTTAGAAGGAAAGAACAGGAACAGACACTCTTCTATTGGACCTTTAGGATAATAAAAATTTCCTAAAAACTCAAAACAGATCAGACACAGTAACAGGAATGATCACATCAGTGATCATCCGTCATCCGTCATCCGTCATCCGTCATCCGTCACTGGTTTTTGACGGATAGATGATGCTCCCTGTTTTTGTGTTTTCAGACTTGGTATTAAATATATATACTTTTAGAAACAAATAAGTACAACAAGAGAGTATCGGCAGCCTATCTCTCACGAGGAGAGAGTTCGGCTGGAAATCTGCTGGGTCTTCTTTTTTTTCTAATTGTGTGTGACGGATGACGGATGACGGATGACGGATGATTGCCCCCTGATAAAATCACACCAATAAAACAAACCATCTATCTCAACATAACAAACGAGGAGTTCAAGATCCCCGACTCATTATCTAAAACAGTTTCATCCTTCACGTACCCCGGCAGAAAATATCATCCAAAAAATTCTGCAAAAAGGATGCGTTCTCTACTGCGAAGTTGAAAAGGCATGAGGCTTATCGAGATGAAAGAGATGGTCGTCTTTGGTTGGCACGCATAAGCGGGTCACGACCTGTCGCAAAAAATTATTCGTTTGGATTTTTTTGGAAATAAACGATGATCTCCTCGAGCTTTTCCGGATCAACAAAGTCTCCGCCGATCCTTAGAGCGTCGATGACCTCTCTTTCACCGTCATTTTTCGCTCCGGCTTTTTCCACGGTTTTTGCAGCCATGCCGAGGATCTTGCGTTTAATAGTACTCAGTCTCTCGGGTGCAACCCCTCCCTGAAGGTAAAACAGCGGGATGTCTTTGATCTTGTTTCTCTCCTTTAGTTGAGGGATCGTGGTCTCATCAGGGAACATGATACCGACTGCGGCAACACCTTTTACTGAGAACAGTTTTGCCGCTTTAGCATACCCGCTGATCTTTCCAGCACATACCCATCCAAGGAAGAATATTTCATCCCCTTTTTGCAGCTCATTCTTAGCCGATTCTAAATAAAACACTTCAAGTCCGGTTTTTTCACCGAGCATAATTGCATATTTGCGGGTAAACCCTGTGTTTGATTCATAGACAATTGCTTTCATGATTCATCCTTTTTTTTATGATCTCAAAAGACATCGGCCGGAAAAACATTCCATCACGGGTCGGTGCCAACGTTCAAATGCGAATCGTTATTATGTTTAGATATGTTGTTTGAGAGATTTAAAATTGTGACGCCCCAATTTTGATACGACCGTTTGATCCGGCAAATGCCCATATCAGAACTCAAAGAGAGTTTTTTGTTGTTTGAGATCCCTGAGAAGATCCATTCTAGGGATCCAAAAACCGGTCCCAAGCATTTGTGATGCTGAGGTCACCGCTTCACCGAGTGTTCCGACCTTTTCAGGGTGAGAGGAAAGGGATGCATGGGCAGCTTCTCTGATGACCCATGTCCCAAGAGGCGCCCAGTATTCGCCGGAAATATCCCGAATACAGAGAACACGTGCACACCGCCCGATGCTTTTTAGATATTCCAGAACAGCAAGTCGTGCCGAGTAGTATGCTCCGGCTATCGGAGAGTATGAGGATTTGGTCAGTCCTTTCTCCCCGTCCACGACGATGGTCTCTTCATCTCCAGACCAGAGGGAATGTTTCTGCCAGCGTTCAAGCATCTCGAATCTCCAGTCATTTGACGGAATGAGAATAAAACAGAGCGTGTTTCCGTACAAAGTGCTGCAGAACACCTGATATTCAGGAAGAGCTGGCATTTTTATGACCTCACGCTTGATCGAGGTTGAGATCATGTCGTCAGTAGCAGTGATCGCCCAGCGGGTCGGGACGACACGACGTTTAACGCCAAGAAGACCTGCAGTCAGGAGGTTAGTGATCTTGTATACATCGGTCCCATTATCGAACATGATCCTCGCGGCCTCGGTTGCTTTGAGATCCGTATCGGAGGTACATCGATCGACAATCCGGGAAACCGAGGCGTTATCGATGACATCAAGCTTTTTCATCGCGCCTGATAGACCCACAGGTGCAACGGTCCCGTCAAAGTTAATATCGAACGAGATGGGCTTTTCAAAAGCCACCTCAACATCCAGAGGTTTAGCTGAAAGGGCGATCTCCTGGACCTTCCCGATGTTTTGTATCTTCACATCCAGATCAGCTCCGCCGCGGATCGTTCTGGAACGAACAGAAACGATGTCATCGATGGAGAATCCCTGTCGTATCCAGTCAAGCGGGTTGTCGGTGTCATCGATCATGAGGGGACCTCCGACGACCCGTGGGTATCCGTAACTGCCAACAAAAACCGAGGGAGACGCCCCCATATATTCAGAAACAGGACGCGTGTCTTTCAGTGCGTGAAAACGCCGGGTAATTGGACAGCTAGGTAAACCGCAGAGTCCTTTTCCTTTGCATATGGCACACTGAGAAGGCATAATATTATCTAGATATTAGTTTGGAAGGGATTAGGATTTTTGCCTGATCAAAGGACAGGAAGGGTTCAGCGTTTCCAGAATGGACCTTTCTGGGATTCACGCAGATATGTTTCCAATGTCGCGATCTGATCCCAGAGCGTGTGGACCTGGATCTTTAACTCAGCTACTTCAGCCGAGACCGAGGAGACCGCATCCAAAATCAAAGCCGTATCAGCTTCTGACCGTTCGCGAAGGGCACAGATCCTGTGTTCCATAGTGGCGACACTGGACTCAGCAGAACGCACCGCAAGGATGAGTTCCTCCTCGGTTTCAGAACGAGGAGCAGGTTTTGGCACATGTTTTTCCTTTTCATTCGAGACATCCATCCCCATCTTTTTCATATCCTCCATTGCCCTCTCCATCAGAGATTTTCCGCCGCGGATAGCTGGGATGATGACCTCTTTTGGAAGCCCCTGTGCCTGGAGATCAGCGATTTTCCTGAAACGATCTACGGTATTATCCTCATATATGCCGATTTTCCCGATTCTTTTACAAGGCAGGATCTCATCATATTCTTTAGCTATCTCTCGGCATGCCTGTTCACTGATGCCAAGAATTACTGATATCTCAGCGATTTTTTTAGTATTTTCCGCCATAATTCTCTTCTCTGACTTATAGCTCCGATATCATAAAAGGTTTGGCACTGCGGCCTTAAAAAAAAGAAGCGTGGGTCAGTTCATCACTAGAGAGATGAATTTTTTCAGCATAACACCCTCGATGAATGCAACGACGCCGCCGAGGATAAGGAATATGCCGAGAAGAAGGACCAGAATCTCAGCACCCATTCCCGGGTGAAGAAGGAAAATCAGACCGACGACAATACCGAGCACTCCAAGAATGAAGGTCATGACACGAATACCTGCAGAAAGCCCTTTGCTGAATGCAAGTATCATATCGGTCAGTCCAGAGAGAAGGGCGATGATCCCCACAAAAATCGTTCCGAATGTGATCATGAACTCAGGATTCACGAATGAATAGATCGCTACAATGATACCGATGATACCAAGAACAATCACCCACCATGTGGTTTTTGGTTCGCCGAATGCGGCAAACCCTGAAAAAAGTGCCGCGATCGACACGAATATCAGGAAAAATGCCACTAAGTAGGCTCCTAAGTTTAGGGTAGCGAACGGAAAGACGAGGCAAAAAACTCCAAACAAAACAAAAATGAGCGCTTTGAGGATCTGGAATTTCCAGGAATTTACATCAAGTTTCTGCTCAATGAGAATAACACTAGTCATATAGTGTTATTTATCGACCAAAAAGAAGATAAAGGTATCCAAAAAATGGATTTAAAACAAGATAAATATGTGTATAAATAGAAAAACGGAGGTTTTGTTATCTCCACACCTTCTGCATCAAAATAAATTTTTCCTGGGAACTTATACTCCCTGATTTTCGTTCAGGAGGAAGATATCTCCCATTTCCATCAAGAGTATGACCTTTCACCGAGTCAGATATGAACTCAGGGATGATCTTTTGAATGAGTGATTTTTTTATCCGCTCATCAAGGATCGGACAGAGGATCTCGATACGGCAGTCCAGGTTTCTCGACATCATATCGGGGCTGCCGATATATACCTCCGGGTCTCCCCCGTTTTCAAAGTAATATACCCTCGCATGCTCCAAAAACCTCCCTACAACAGAGATCACTCGGATCGTTTTCGACAACTCGGGAACGCCGGGCCTGAGCATACATACTCCTCGAACAGCCAGATCGATCTTAACTCCCTTTTCTGAAGCAGCATAAAGGGCATTGATGATTTTCCGATCGGTAAGAGAGTTCATCTTCATAATGATCCTCCCGTATTTACCAGAAACCTCCGCCTCACGTTCTATTTTGCTGATGATCTGCTGCTTCATTGA
>DALTVZ010000104.1 GCA_029987315.1 Methanocorpusculum sp. | reverse complement strand
CATTCACCCAGACCTTCTCCGTGACCGAGTTCAGGCAGACCGGGCAGGAGAATTTTATCCTCCTGAGATACTCTGTTCCGTTCACAGGCCCACCTCCGCATACGTTTTTCGCGAAACGATCCGGTGGATCGTGGCCCGGTTGACCTTGAACGCCGCGGCAAGAACCCGCGGGGGTTCGCCGTCCGCGTACCGTCGTCGGATATCGGCGACCTGATCGTCTGTGAAGATCCGCTTTTTTCGCCCGGAAAGCGGGTGGTTATTGTCCCAGAACGGGATGAGCCGGAGATTTTCGAGCCGGCAGTCAACGATATTTCCGTTGATGTGGTCAATGTGGAGGTTCAGATCAAATGGCAGATCGTCCATGGTTTTACAGGTCCCGGCGATGTAGACCGCACGATGCTTCGTGATGTCCACCATGAACCCCTTATACCTGGCCCGAATGGAGAGATACCCGTTGTTCTTATGGGTAAATCTCAGAGGCTGCCCGGTATTCCGCGAGATGATCTCGCCGTTTTCCGCGTCGAGTTTCCAGGTCCCGGCAAGGATCCTCGAGAGGATGACCCGGTCGGCGAGCCGGAGACCGGGGCAGGGTTTGTGGTCCTGCATTACGGTCCCTCCGAGGGATTTTTGACGAATCTGATCGTTATCTGGAGTATTTCTCCGTCGAGCGAAGAAAAGACGACGCCCTTTTCATTGAGGAGCTCGAGAACTGTATGAACGATGTCATAGTGTGCCGCGTTGAGGGCCGTGCTGAAGATTTTTCGCGTCGCCGGGTCAAGGCTCTCGAGATGGAGATGGAGGCCCAGGGTGGAAGCATACTTGAGACCTGTGCATATGCGGGTGTCTCGTTCCTCGAACTCGGTCTCTGCAGTTTTCCTGTTTTTCGTCCCGGTGGTTTTTTGTGTTTGCGGGTCGAATCTGTTTTTGCCTGTTCCCTGAAACTGTTTAGACGCTGGTTTAGGGCAGGCATGTTTTTCGCGAATGGTTTCGCTGTTTGTGGTTTGTTTCTTTCTGTTCTGTCTCATTTTGTGATTCCTGTGATTTTTGCTAAGCGGGGATAGTTTTCTTTGAACTGTGCGATGACATCCAAATAGATGTCGGGATGTTTTTTCGCGAGGATGTCCGTCCGGTTTTTGAGGGCGAGTTTTGCACTTTCTCTGGTCTCAAAGAGGTAGAGGAAGGCGTTTTCATTTTCGATGTCGCCGAAATAGATCTGATAGATGTCATTTTGGGAAGACGCTGCCGGGTTTTGCTGCCCTATGCTGGCGGTGTTTGCGAGGGCTTTTTCCATGAAGGCGACGATTCCGGCCGAGGCGTCTTTGCCGAACTGTTCTTTGTACTGGTAAAGAAGAGGGGCTTTTGCTTCGGGAATGTAGACTTTGTAGTCAGGCATCGATTTCTCCGTGGTCGTTTAGGTGTTTTCTCATGAGACCGAGGATCATTTTGGATGTGTGCGGTCTTTGGTACTTTCTGGAGAAGGTTTCGAATGTTTTTCGATCCGGTTCTCCGATGTAGATGGTGAATGTGAGTCCTATGTTTTTCACTTCCTTGTTTGTTCGATGTTTGGCAAGCCGTATGACTTACAATAAAAGATGGGTTTTGCAGATATTTAATATTAATTATTTGCATCAAATAGTATGTAAATTTGCATATTTTGCATTTACACAGGTATGCGGAGAGGTATGTGTGTATGTAGATATATGTGGTGAAAAAAAAGGATAGGGGGGTAAGGACTACGTCCGTAAGTAAGTAAATACGGGAAGAAAATTGCTCATCAATCACTTTTTTTTTATAAGTATAGTACATAGTTTGTTTTGTACAGAAGAGAGAGAGAGAGAGAGAGAGAGAGAGAGAGAAAGTAAAAACGCATTTGTCTATGTGTGTATGTAAATACGTCTTTCCTTACGTCCGGACGTAGTCGGGAGGGAGGTATCGTTTTTTTTTATTTTGTGTATGTAGGTACATGTGTAGATACATACGTAGTATTTTGCGGCGTTGTGATCCTGATTCCGATGAAAAAAACGCTGCGATGGATTATAGACCCGAATAAAAGAGGTTGAATCGAGGTCAGGTTCTGCCCTGTCCTTTTTCAAGGATCTCTTTGATACATCCAAGAATAAGTGGTGAAAACAATGACCGGATGTCTGGGTCGCTGTAGTCTATCTGGGCCAAAATGCCTTGCTGTGCTTTGGGGTACTGCCGTTGGTGGCTCCCCTCAGCCAGATGCTGCGGTAAATTAGGTGGATCGTTCTGATACAGATAGGATTCTGCCCCGCTGAGTTTTTGGTCCATTGGGGTCTAATGAATACATAGGTTTTTGTCGTATTTAATTGGTGTTGTTTTGTATTGGTATTATATACTCCCGCGTATATAAGTTTACATACGACATGGTTGCAGTAAAAAGTAAGAAGCCTTTGCTGAGCACACGGGTGAGCTGGGAGGTTTATGACCGGGTGATCGCTTTGACGAAGGGAGATAAGCCGCAGTTTGAGTCGATCAGTGATTATCTGACGGCGACGATTCTGACGGATCTCGCACGGAGGGATATGGGGATCGATGCGGAGAAGGCGAAGATGCTTGCAATGCTGCAGGATCCGGAGATCCAGAAGGAGCTGTGCAGACGGCTGCTGTGAGCGGGCTGCTCCGAAGGAGCGGCCTTAGCGGAGCAAATCTTTGATTTGCGACTGCGGGTCGGACGCTGAAAGCGGACGGCATCAGCCGAGCAAGTTTTCGAAGGAAACTTGCGACTGCGGATCGATGGCGTAGCCAGCGATCTTAGCTAAGCAAGTCGATAGACTTGCGACTGGATGGGTTGAAGGAGTTTGGGATCGGGTCTTAGCCCGGGTATGGTAATGTACGACCAACGTAAACTAAATGGAGACCTGATCCGTTTTCTGTCAAGCGTTACAGGCTTTGCCCATCAGCAGCTGCCGCAGCAAATCCAAGGGCAATAATACGGGCGAGGCAGGCATCCCACTCTATATTGAGCTTTTTTCGCTGCTCTTCGATGCTGTCCATCAGTTTTTGCGTGATACAGATCTGCATTGCCGGTATCTCGTCCTGTGGTCGATCGGGATAGAGCTCAGAATCCCCATAACCTTTTGGAAAAGCCTCTTCTGCTCCCTCGATATGGGATACTTGTTTTTCGTTAAAAACGTAGGTTACTCCTGAAAAATACAGAACATCTTTCTCGAGAATGGTGAAATCCACTTCTACTTCATTGTCTTTTTCTGACATATATACAACATCAGCATAGATCAATATAAATCCCTGACCGCGCGGTGCGATAATGCCCCCCCTTTGCGGGTAGAAGGGGGTTGTCATTGAGTGAGGAGGGGTTTTTTGGATGCAAAAAAATGAGGTTAGGAGTAAGTCAGGAGACAATTACTCAAAGCGGGCGGGATTCCTCGGTTGTTACAACTCACAAGTCGATAGACTTGCTCGGCTAAGGGTGAGCCTGTTCGCAAACCTTCGGTTTGCTCTCCGACTCGGGTCTCCGAAACCTCGCTTGTCGGCTCACCCCGCCATCACACGAAATTCACGAAAAAAATACGAAAACACGAAAATAAAAAAAATCATGGAGGGATTGGATATCGTACCCTCCCCCGTCCCCCACACTAAACTCACAAACTCGCAAATCAGAGATTTGCTCAGCTAAGGTCGCTCCTTCGGAGCAGCCCGCCTCAACTGAGGTCGTCCGCTTTCAGCGTCCAACCCGCAAATCAACGAAATTCACGAAAAGGGGGACAGGGGTGGAGGGATTTTGCGCAAACCTGCTATACATACTTGACAGGATCAAGCGAACAGTCATTTCGGCGTATATCTTTCCCATCGGCCAGTTTACAGAATCCTCTCATGTCTTTGTACTTCCCGCCGTCAAACCGGTTTGTCACTTCCCGCATCTCTGTAAGAAAAGTATGAACTTGTTTGATACCTTGAAGAATGGCGTTTTTCCGTTCAAAATACAAGCCCGCATACTCCTCAAATGATCCCGGCAGACTGTTGTCGCCCGGGAACATTTTCTTCCAGCTGATGGTTTTTTCTCCGTTTTCCGATCGGATCAAAGCTTCGAACTCTGCAGTTTGGCGACGGAGCTCTTTTGCATTCCGTTCGAGATATTTATCCAGATCCGCGGACACTTTTGTGTCCCCGGGAGCAGAATAGATATCGCATGATTCGAATGGTCCGCCGTCCAAGACATCGGTTCCAAGATAATAACGGCAGAACTCCGTCTGTTTGTTCCAGAGATCCGCAGCCGTCTGTAACGCTGTTCTGATGTATCGGTGAATGACAGCGAAGTATTCTGCGGGATCGTCAGCTGCAAGACCGATGATGGATCTGAGGAGATCCATCTGATATGCGGTGAAGCTGTCGGCTGTGTTCCAAAATGCCGGGTGGAGAAAGAGGATCGTATGATTGCTGGCGGTTTTTTCAGTATATTCGCAGTACCAGATGATTTTTCCCGCACGGAGAACGGCTGCTGTTTTGTCATAAGCAGGATGAACACTGAGTATTTTCCATTCACTCAATGGTGAGTGTCTGTTTTTCATTTCCTGATGACCCTGGTATTATCGTATCATCGCGAGAGTCGATATAGGTTCTGCTGGCGGAGGGAGGTTGGATTGGTTTTTCCATCTCATGTTTTTCTCCGGCGGGCATCACACGAAATTCACGAAAACATAACGCAAATCAGAGATTTGCTCGGCTGAGGTTGTCCGCTTGTTCGCAAAGCTTTGCTTTGCTCCCCGCTTCGGGCTTTCAGCCCTCGCTTGTTTACAAACCTTCGGTTTGCTCTCCGACTCGGGTCTACGACCCTCGCTTTCAGCGTCCAACCCGCCAACGAAATGCACGAAAAGGGGGACAGGGGCGGAGGAACGGGAGATATTTTTTGATCCGGGGTGCGGGGAACTATTGGATACTGAGGATAGGTACACTACCTCTTTATTAATTATCAATCCCTATTTTACATCATGGCCTCTTCCAAATTATCAGAAAAAGACACTCAAACAATCATCCGGTATGCAAAAGAGCTGTCAAACACTCTGGATAAGTACGGGAATGAAAATACCGAATGGGAAGAGATCAGACTCGATATGTTTCAAGCTCTTTCAGAGAAGTATCCTGATTTTGAGGAGATACAGAATCTTTATGCTTATTGCCTTTATATCCTGTCCGGCGGGCATTCATATTATTATACGAAGGACTTCTACTATGAGGATGCTGTTAAATATGTTTGGAAACTTGCCCGCCTTTCCGCAAAATATCCGTTGAATGAAAAAATTGCTGAAAAATATGCGGGAGCATTGGAAGCTTTATGCAGGTCTGACCTG
>DALTVZ010000020.1 GCA_029987315.1 Methanocorpusculum sp. | reverse complement strand
TTTCGAGACCGCTGAGGAAAGTCCTCCCACCGCTCAGGTACACAGCCGTACGCAAGTACGGGTGGCGAGAGTCACAGCTCTGGAACAGAAACGACACGTCCTCTCCCGAGCAATGAAGCAGCGGTTGAAGCTGCTGAGCGCTGAAGTTGAGGGATCGATGGAACGGCGAATCTCTGTGGGTGCAAGTTGAAACAGGGTCGCTACGGGTTTCCTGACCCAATGACCCGGGTACAACGCTAAGCCGAATGCCGTAAAAACAGGAGGAGGCTTATCACTCCGACTCACGCATCCTTTTCTTTTGGTCCATTTCCGGTATCACTAAATAGCTTTGGCGCTGATTAAAGTTTGATTTACTATGGGTGGGAATTTTGAGTGTACCCAGTGCGGGCTTTGCTGCCTAGGTATTGGCGAGATCGTCAGAATGGACAAACAACTTTCCCAATATGGGTTTGTTGTAAAAAACGAGGTGGTGCGGGAGATGAAGCAGGCACTCATCACCCCCGAATACCGGGAACTTTTTGATAATGACCACTCGGTCCAGGAGGAAAACAAAGCGGCTTGCTTTTTTGTCCGAAGAAAGGCCGACGGAAAATATGTCTGCACCATTCATCCGTACCGGTTGTTCATCTGTAAAGATTATCACTGCTGTTCGGCCAGGATCTGGAAAGACGGCAGCGAGGTCGCACGGGTAAAAGGCCGTGTATCGATCGTTACAAAGGATGAAAAACTGCAGGACATCTGGCGGGAAAACGTCCAGAAACATCCAGATCCGTCTCCTGAATACATCGATTCCGTGCTGGGGGAACACGGATATTCTATTCTGTTTTATGACGGTGAATGAGATCCCAGTGATAGGCGGTGTTCTCACATGCACCGACGGACGGGAGGTCACCCCGGAAAAATGCCGGATGTGCATGCATTCGAGGTACTTCGTGATCAACGGCATTTCGGAAAAATCCCCTTCACTTGCCTTTTGTCAGGTAGAACGAGTCATAAAAACGCCGGATATCCCCCGTTCTACTGCCGTGGGTTGTGCGGAAAAGTGTGGAGACGGATTTCACAACGTCTCAAACATCTTCTCGTAAGGGGTCTTAGACCCCGAAAGATTTGACGCCCGTGATCCGCTCGATCTCGGCACAGGCCCGGTTCAGATCATCCATATAACACCCCACCGTCTCCTTGAAACCTGAATACCCGTATACGGATTTCAGCGCTAAGGCAATATCCTGACCTCTTTCCTCCTCGGCTATCCGTTTGAGGAAATAGATGATCATCTGATCTCCGCCCGACCTTTTGAAGATCCTTCCATACCGCATGTGGATATACATCGAAAAAAAGACTTTGATCGCGTCGGGATTTATTTTTAACATATCGCCCAGTTTCTCTGCAGCTTTGTCTGGTGTGATCTCTTCTCGATAGACCAGATTGGATACAAGGTATATCTTCTCTAGGTCTTCTTCATTCCACATAAAACCATCAGCAGCCATAATATGTATGTGGTAAGTGGGCTCGGATATAACTTTTGACTCTCGATTCGATACCCCTAAGTATTCACCGGTATGATGATTATTCAATGCAGACTTTGTTATCCGCTCCGTTCAAAGCCGTCCTCTTTGACATGGATAATACGCTCTTTGATTTCGTGGAGGCTATGAAAATAGGCTGCGTAGCGGCCGCAAAATCCGTTGGTGAAGGAACAGGCGATGAGCTTCTCAGTTATTATGTTCGGTGGAAGTATCATTTCGAGGATCACACCAATCTTCAGGATTTTATGATGGCCCATGACCGTTTTTCGGTTGAAAACTACTTTGCGGCAGTTGGAGCATTCGATGAAGCAAAAATGAATGCGCTCTCCTTGTATCCCGGTATCGAAGGCGTCCTGTCAGGGCTCAAATCCGCCGGATATCGTCTTGCGGTCGTTACCGATGCTTTTTCGTATGCTGCCGAGCTGCGCCTTGAACATCTGGGGCTCCGATCCTATTTTGATGTGATTGTTGGGTATGATACTACCGGGTACAAAAAACCGCATCATGCTCCGTTCGAATGTGCTCTGGATCTTCTGGGACTCTCGCCGCACGAGGCCGCGTATGTTGGCGATTCGATCCGGCGTGATATCGAGCCGGTCAAGTCTCTTGGCATGACGGCGGTGTATGCAAAGTACGGGGATCGGAATTTTTTCGATAACCCATCCCTCGCATGCCCGCCAAAGGTTCTGGTTGCCGACACGCCGGCTGATATCCTCCGGCTTTTACGACCATAAATATAGTAATGTTTCCTTACCAATATCAATCAGTCAAATGATGCTGGATACAGATTTTTTAACGCGTATCGCTCCGTACATTGAGCCGCTCACGGATGAAGAGCGTGCCGAATATATCGCAGATGGCGAAAAAGCCATACAGATCCGGATGAAAGACGGTATGGCTCCCAAGGATTATCTTCAGCTAGTGGAGTATATCGGGCTCTATCTTGGGAAAACCACGGGAAAGGGTTTTGACTCGCATTATCAGAAGATCATGCTTGCGGGTTCCAAGACCCTGCTCGTGATCCAGCTGCCGGGAGGTGGGAATCTGAACGTTTTTCTAACACCTGTTGGAAAGATGGTCCTTGACACCGGATATGGTTGCTACTATAAGGACTGTGAGCAGATGTTGAAAACGATCGGAGCTGGGGATTTTTCCGATGTGAAGTTTGTTGTCTGCACGCACGGAGACGCAGACCACTGCGGAGCTGCGGGTCATTTCTCGGTCACGCCGGTGATGCATCCGGTCACGAAGGCACTTCTCGAAAGCGGGACGAGATGCTATGCTTCCCCAAACGGTCTCGAGATCTTGGAGAAGTTCTATACAACGACCATCAACACCTATTCCCGGATGTATGTCCCGAAAACGGTCAGCTTCTGTAAGACTGAGCCAATCAAAAAACAGGGTCTCTTCTCCGTTATCGATGAGTTCACCTTTGCCGAAATGAGGTTTGAGGTCTGGTCAAGTCTCGGCGGTCATATCGCGGGACAGATATTCCTTTATGAACCAGATGAGGGGTTGCTTTTCACGAGCGATGCTCTGCTGAATTTTGCCACGCTGACCAAGGAGCGAGCAGATTATAGTTCTATTGCAGATTCGATGATCGGTTCTGTCAACGTGAACAGTGATATCGCAAGGATCGAACGCCGGGAACTTATGCGGATCGCAAAGGAGCTGGATTCGGAGCTGAAACTGACCGGCAGGCGGCTTTTGATCTGCTGCGGCCATGGGGCAGTATCTATTCTCGATAAGGACGGAATGCTCGCGCCTTACAGCGAACCGCTGTATTATTCAGCAAAATCCTGCTGAATATATCTTTTCTTTTTTTGAACCAAATCCGTGATAAGGGTAGGTTGCATTTATGCCTCATGGAAAAACATATTATGCTGCTACAACTTACTACTAGTAAGCGAGTCTGAAAGACCGCGAGATACATGTTGGCAACTGAAGTTTGCTAACAATGATGGATTCGCGCGATTTATTAGCAATAGAATTCATCACCTGGTTGGTCATATCCAAAATAAACACCACATAACACACACACACCAACACATTTTTTCATATAAGGGATGTGACCAACCCACGAAGGTCCCCATGCCTTCGCATGGCACAACGGATCATGTTGTGCCATACTCCTAATTTAGATAAAAACGTTTTTGTAAGCCTGATCGGCTTTTTCACTCTGTTCTTTCAATGAATAATACCATCATGGATGCTATCGAATCCCGGTTTCCGATCACCACCACCGTGTCCCCCTCCTCAAGCACCGTATCTCCGTCCGGCGAAACGATTGCATCCTTGTGTCCCGCACGCCGCACCGAGATCACCGAAACACCAAAGTTCATCCTCAAATGCAGATCACACAGCCGTTTACCTGCGCAGTCACAATCTTTCCCGACCCTGATCTGTTCCACATACGTCTTCGACGTCGAGATAACCTCATCCGCATGCTTCGCCCTCAGCCGGATCGCATCCAGGACCCCGCCGCCATTCTTCCGCTCTGGAACCGGCGGCCTGCCCCCTCCGGTTCCGTCGAGATACTCATTATACACCTCGCTTCGTACCTGCTGCGAGTACATCTCCAGCTCCTGGACCGGTATCTGCTGATTTGCAAGGATCCTGCGGAAGATCTGCAAAGCCGCCTCCTTCTCATCCACGATCACCTCATCAGCTCCCAGCCGGTAAAGTTCACTCGTCTCGGAGATATATCTTGACCTGGTAATGATCGAGATCTTCGGATTCATCCGGCGGGCGGTGGTGATGATGCCCTTGATAGAGTCCATGATCGAGATGGAGATCACGATCGTTTGGGCTTTCCGGATCCCGGCATATTCCAAAATAGATTCATGGCAGGCATCACCATAGATGATGTTTTCGCCACGTTTTTTCTCTCTCACCACCGTATCAGGGTTCAGT
>DALTVZ010000103.1 GCA_029987315.1 Methanocorpusculum sp. | reverse complement strand
GTGACGATCTTCGAGTCCCTGCATGAGGCGGGCGGCGTACTGATGTACGGGATCCCGGCGTTTCGTATGCCAAAAGAGATCGTCCAGTTTGAGATCGATCAGGTGAAACGGCTCGGTGTCGAGATCAAGACGAATCATATCGTGGGTCGTTCGGTCTCGGTCGAGGAGCTTCTCGCATATGATGCGGTGTTCCTTGGAACAGGGGCAGGTCTCCCGTACTTCATGGGCATTCCGGGCGAAAATCTTCCCGGCGTGTACTCGGCAAACGAATTTTTGACCCGGGTCAATCTGATGGGAGCAGACAGGTTTCCTGAGATGGATACCCCGGTCAAGGTCGGCAAAAAGGTCGTTGTCATCGGCGGCGGAAATGTGGCGATGGACGCGGCCCGTGTCGCACGCCGCATGGGCGCAGAGGTTACTCTGATGTATCGGAGAAGCGAGGCCGATATGCCGGCGCGGCGTGATGAGGTCAGGCATGCGAAAGAAGAGGGCGTCATTTTCATGACCGCAACAAATCCTATCGCATTCCTTGGCGAAAACAACGCTGTCTGTGGTGTCGAAGCGATCAAGATGGAGCTTGGAACTGCGGGCGATGATGGTCGATGCTCCTTCTACCCGATCGAGGGCAGCGCATTCAAAGTGGAGGCGGATGTTATTGTTGAGGCGATCGGACAAGGTCCAAACCCGCTTCTTCTCCGCATGATGCCGGATCTTATCAGAAACAGAAACGGCAGTGTTGCCGTGAACTGTCTGGGTGAGACCAGCATGCCGAAGGTCTATGCCGGCGGGGATGTAGCCACCGGCGCGGCCACCGTTATCCTCGCAATGGGGACAGCAAAGGAAGCCGCGATCTCGATCGATAAAAAGCTGAGAAAATAACTACTCAGGCTTTATTTTTTTTAAGTCTAGCTCACCTAATCACAAGACTGAATATTCATCCCCCCAAACAAAAGACGATGCATCTCGAAACGTCCCAATCGCGATCTGAACAATTCAATATAGATCGCCTGCAGATCGACATCGTGCTGGTCGAACCGCTGTATGAAGGAAACATCGGATTCGCCGCCCGCGTGATGAAAAACTTCGGCTTTCATAATCTCGTTTTGATAAATCCGCCCAAACTCAGCCTGGAAGCCGAGGCACGCGCAGTCCACGCGAAGGATGTTTTGGAAAATGCCGAACGTATCACCCTCGATGAGGTTTTTGCACGAAGCAACATCTGTATCGCCACAACCGGCGGCCTTGCAAAATCCGTCACCTGCCCCACGCGTATGCCGTATTACTCGGTCGCCGAACTCCGCGAGATGATCAAAGATGTCGACGGCAGGATATCCATCCTCTTTGGCAGAGAAAACTGGGGACTCAACAATGAAGAGATCGCCCGCTGCGATATCGTCTGCACGATACCAACAGACGACGAATATCCGATCCTCAATATTTCCCACGCGGTCGGCATCGTTTGTTATGAACTCGCTCATCTCCAGCGGGGCAAGTATCAGCTCGCCGGTAAAATCGAGATGGAATCGCTCTACGCCCATCTCGGACGGTATCTGGAAGGGATCCGGCACCCGATCGAAAAACGCGAGACAACACTTCTCCTTGCACGACGTGTTCTTGGACGGACCAACCTCACCGTCCGTGAAGCAAGTACACTTCACGGGATCCTCCGAAGGACCGAGTGGCATCTCAAGCATCCGGGGCAGGCATATGATGCTGAAGATAGAGAATATTGGGACGGCGTGGAATAAGCAAAAAAAAGGGGTGTTTGATCACACCTCTATAACAACAAATCGAATCCTTTTAATGTTTATACATCCTTTTAATTAGTGCAAGCATCGATAGTGTAGTGGTTATCACTAGGCGTTGCCAACGCCTAAACTCGGGTTCGAGTCCCGGTCGATGCATTCTGTTTTTTTT
>DALTVZ010000019.1 GCA_029987315.1 Methanocorpusculum sp. | reverse complement strand
GTTTTTTTGACCAAGAAACACCTCATTCATAATTTCCCTGGTCTCTCTTATAGTTGCGTGAGGTTTCCACCCGGCATTCAGACCGGTTTTTGGTCCGCATGAATTGGCAAATATATCTTCTGCATCGGAAGCTACGATCTGGCGAAGGATCAGCCGTTCTGTCTCGATCATAACCACATTTCCTTATCCCATTCAACTAGTATTCATCATCTGTGGATCAGCTCAAAAACTCTCTCAGCTCATCACGTCTGCAATCGTAATCAGAGACACCGAGATCATACTGCTCACGGATATCATCCGAATCTTTGGTCGTTGTGATCACGTTACCCTGCTGGGACGGAGCAAACACGAATGCTATTCCCTCCTTTTCCAGCTCCTTCACATAGGCTATCACCGCATGATAACTCAGATGCCGCTCATCGATCTTTTTCACCAACTCAGGATAGTTTCTCAGGATCGCACGGTAGAATGGTTTGAATCTCTGAGGTTTACGGACAAAACTGCGGGGATTTTCCAGCAAAACCACCAGTTTATCGCACCCATCGTCAAGTGCCTTCTGCACCGGGATAGAATCAGCCACCCCGCCGTCAAAATACAGATTCCCGTTCAGCTCGATCGGCTGGCACACCACAGGAATGGCGCAGCTTGCCATAATTGCGCGAAAATCATCCTTCTTCATATCATTCCTGGATAAATACTCCGCCTTTCCTGTTTTCGCATTGGTCGCGGTCAGATAATATTCCGACGGATTTTTCATCAACGCCTCAAGATCCACCGGATCGATACCGGTCGAGTTGCTGATCGTTCCGTAGATATACTGGAGATTGAAATAGGATCTGTCCCTCAGATAATTCCTCACCCCAAGATAGTCCGGATGCTTCTGATACACCGTATAGAACCGCAGATTCCTGTCCCGCTGGTTCGCAAGATACGACGCCAGATTGCCGGCTCCTGCCGACACGCCGATACATTCATCAAAACAGATCCCGTCGTCTAAAAATCTGTCAAGAATGCCTGCACTATACGCACACTTCATCCCCCCTCCCTCAACGACCAACCCGCTTTTACTCATGTTGTTCCTCCTTATTCAATAGATATGACCTTAATACCATTCGTTTTGTACCGAATGATCAGGGTCTGAAGTACTCCACCAATGATTCGAACAGTTTCATATCGAACTGCTCATCATAGTTTTTGTACAGCCCTTCGCCGATACGTTCCGCATGACCCATCTTGCCAAGGACCCTGCCATCAGGCGAGGTGATGCCTTCGATCGCCAGCATCGAATCGTTTGGATTGAAACGGACATCGGACGTCGGATGATTCGTCAGATCGACATACTGCGTCGCCACCTGACCGTTTTCGACGAGTTGCTTGAGCACATCATCATTTGCGATGAACCTTCCTTCACCGTGCGAAATGGGAACTGCGAAGACGTCGCCGACCTTCACTTTGGAAAACCATGGGGATTTTACCGACGCGACCCGAACACGAACGAGTTTTGACTGATGTCTCCCAATCGTATTGAACGTTAGGGTCGGGGCATCCTCATCCGCATCTCTGATCTCACCGTATGGAACAAGACCCAGCTTTATCAGCGCCTGGAAACCGTTACAGATCCCAAGGATCAGCCCGTCCCGGTTCTCTAAAAGATCATGCACGGCATCTTTTATCAGGGCATTTCGGAAAAATGCCGTGATGAACTTGCCTGATCCGTCCGGCTCATCGCCGCCGGAGAACCCGCCCGGAATAAAGATCGCCTGAGACTTTTTGATCGCTTCTGCTGCCCGTTCTACCGATGCTGCCGTATCCTTTGCCGTCTGATTGTTGATCACCAGAATTTCAGGGATCGCTCCGGATTTTGCCACCGCCTTTGCACTGTCATACTCGCAGTTTGTTCCGGGGAAGACCGGGATGAAAACTCTTGGATGAGCGACAGGCTGCCGGGGTTTTTGTTTGCTTCGTTCATTCGCGGATATTTTTCGAATATGCGGGCCGCCCTGCGGGATATTGCACGGATACACAGACTCAAGCGTTCCTTCGTACAAGCTCAGCAAAGAATCCAGATCAAGTTTCACGCCGGCATATCGGATGTATGATTCAGATGTCGTCCTCCCTACTTTGACCCCGATATCGGCATCATCCCTCAGTTCGAAAAGAAATGCGCCATAGTTGTAGCCAAAGATATCCTCTGTCTCGATACTGTTATCATACGTGAACCCGACCTTGTTCCCGATCGCCATCTTGAAAATTGCTTCAGCAACACCGCCAAAGGTCGGCGTATAACAGGAAAGGATCTTTCCTTCCTGCATGAGCATGCTGATGAGATGGAAGTTTTCGAGCAAAGACTCAGGCTTTGGAAGACCGTTTTCATCAGACTCTGGCTTCAGCAAAACGACCTCGTGTCCGGGTCCCTTGAACTCATTCGAGATGATGTTTTGGATCTTCTCGGTTGTCACGGCAAACGAAATAAGGGTCGGTGGAACGTCCAGATGTTCAAACGTCCCGCTCATCGAGTCCTTGCCTCCAATAGCCCCGATACCAAGCCCCATCTGGGCCGTAAATGCGCCCAGAAGTGCGCTCATCGGTTTACCCCAGCGTTTAGGATCCTTGCCAGGCTTTTCGAAATACTCCTGGAAGGAAAGATACACATCCTCAAATCCCGCTCCGGTCGCGATAAGTTTTGCAACGCTTTCAATGACCGCGAGATACGCCCCGTGATATGGGCTCTTCTCCGAGATCATCGGATTAAATCCCCATGCCATCAGAGAACAATCATCCGTATCGCTCTTTTCAACAGAGATCTTGTTCACCATCGCCTGGATCGGAGTGAGCTGATACTTTCCGCCAAACGGCATAAGGACCGTTCCTACACCCACCGTCGAGTCGAATCTCTCCGAAAGACCTCGCTTCGAGCAGACATTCAGATCGGCGACCAGCCTTTGATAGTTCTCGGCAAACCCGCCTTCGATGACCCGATCATACGGCTGAGGTTCGGCAAGTTCGATGTCGATGTGTTTTTCCGTACCGTTGGTGTCCAAAAATTCGCGGGAGATGTCCACGATCTTTGTTCCGTTCCAGTTCATAACCAGACGGCGATCCTTCGTCACCCGGGCAACGATGGTTGCCTCCAAATTTTCTGCATGAGCAAGAGAGCGGAATGTTTCCGCGTCCTTTTTGTCGACGACCACTGCCATTCTCTCCTGCGATTCGCTGATCGCAAGTTCTGTTCCGTCAAGCCCGTCATACTTTTTTGGGACCGCGTTCAGATCGATCTCGAGTCCGTCAGCAAGTTCTCCGATCGCAACTGAAACGCCGCCTGCACCAAAGTCGTTGCAGCGTTTGATGAGTAAAGATGCCTCTTTGTTTCTAAACAAGCGTTGGATCTTTCGCTCCTCGGGTGCGTTTCCTTTCTGGACCTCTGCCCCGCAGCTTGTAAGAGAAGCGACCGTGTGGGATTTCGATGAGCCCGCCGCCCCGCCGCATCCGTCCCTTCCTGTTCGTCCGCCTAAGAGGATCACAACATCCCCGTCCTTTGGTATCTCACGCCGGACATTTTCCGCTGGGACGGCCCCTATAACTGCGCCCACTTCCATCCGTTTTGCTACATAACCCGGGTGATAAAGCTCATCGACAATTCCCGTGGCAAGTCCGATCTGGTTTCCGTACGAACTGTATCCCGCCGCCGCCGTTGAAACGATCTTTCTCTGCGGAAGTTTTCCTGGGAGTGTTTCGCTTACCGGAGCGAGCGGGTTTCCTGCTCCTGTCAGCCGCATTGCCGCGTAGACATACGCTCTGCCGGAAAGGGGATCGCGGATCGCCCCGCCAAGACAGGTGGCCGCCCCGCCGAACGGCTCGATCTCGGTTGGGTGATTGTGGGTCTCGTTCTTGAATAGAAGAAGCCAGTCCTCGTCTCTTCCTTCTGCGTTCACCGTTATTTTTACGGTACAGGCGTTGATCTCCGGAGACTCATCCAGCTTGTCGAGTTTGCCCTCTTGTTTGAGATATCGGACCGCGATGGTCGCGATGTCCATCAGATTGATCGGTTTGTCCCGGCCGACCGCTTTTCTGACGGCAAGATATGCATCGAATGCATTTTGGAGAAGCGGACTTTCTGTTTTTACGCTGTCGATCGTCGTCAAAAACGTTGTATGGCGGCAGTGATCCGACCAGTAGGTATCGATCATTCGAATCTCGGTGATGGTCGGATCCCGGTTTTCTTTGATGAAATACTGCTGACAGAATCTGATATCGTCCTGATCCATGGCAAGACCCAGTTCACGGACAAGTTTGGTGAGACCTTTCTCATCCAGTTTGATGAAACCGGTAAGCGTTTCGACCGTTGTTGGGATATGACAGGGGACAAAAAGGGTGGTCGGTTTTTCAAGGGATGCTTCTCTGCTCTCGACCGGATTTATCACATATTTTTTGATCGAAAGCAGCTGCTCTTTGGTGATCTTTCCTTTGAGGATATATACCCGTGCGGTGTTGACAAGAGGTCTCTCTCCTTGTGAGATCAGCTGGATACATTGGGCGGCGCTGTCCGCTCTCTGATCGAACTGACCCGGGAGATACTCGACGGCAAAGATCTTTTCGTCTTTTGCAACGACCAGTTCATCGTAGGTGGTGTCCAGCTGAGGCTCGGAGAAGACGGTGGATCGTGCATAGTCGAACAGCTCTTTTTCTATATTTTCGACATCGTATCGATTGATTATTCTGACCGATGTCAATTCCTGTATGCCCAGCAGATTTTGCAGCTCATTGTGTAATGATTTTGCTTCGTTTGCTAGAGCAGATTTTTTCTCAACAAATATCCTGTAAACCATATCAGTATCCCTTTCCTGTGTCTGGAGGTTTCTGCGTATATGTTGGGTATGCATGCAAATTAACTATTCCCGTATCCGTTGATGTGACGAAACTTCCGGACCCGGTTTCGTATCAGGCTTCAATAGTATTATATGAATCAAGAGGGCATGTTAGCTATATGACATCATTTTTTGAGTATCTCACGAAGGACGGGGGAGTTCTTTCTACTGCGGTCATTTTGCTCGGAGTCTTCGTTATCATCGCCTCTTCAATTGTTTTTTCCTCCTTACAACATGGTCTTCTGGTCATAGTCGGGATCTTTGTCGGCGTTATCATCATCGTTATCGGGGCAAAATACGGGCATTATAAAAAAGAGATGAAGTAAGGTTTGGGAAAACGAAGGGGGAACTCCCCGAGTTCTTTTTTTAAGTGTTAGTGGATAGTGGTGGATGGAAGTGTACGGTTAGGTGTGGACACATGAGAAATCCCACCGCGAATAATCGCGAATCTCCGCGAATCGCATTTTTCTTGTTCCGCCTTCTTGACCTTCGGTCGCGTCACTACGCTACGCCTGATCGGCTCCGCGTGGTCGTGACGGCGGAACGAAAAATGCTGGAAAACCCGCGTCGCGGGTTTTCTTCTGGTTAAAGATCCCTCTTGATTTGTATAATATAAAAGATATTTTCTAGACTCTGACCTGAATAATTAGGATATCCCTTATCTTGAAGAGAAAACCCGCGACGCGGGTTTTCCAGCATTTTTCACGCTGTCGTTCCGGCAACGCGGAGCCGATTAGGCGTAGCGTAGGAACGCGACCGAGGAGTGAAACGACGAGGTCAAGAGGACAGCGTAAGGAAAATGCGATTCGCGGAGATTCGCGATTATTCGCGGTGGGATTTCTCATGCCTCCGCATATGACAAATCCCTTATTTTGTAGACATTCGCGATTGTCTGCCGCCTCAATCGAAAAAAAAACCCGTTTGGAAAATTCATGCAAAAAAGAAAGATAAAATTTCCCAGAGCCGCCCCAGCTCATTTCCATCCCGGTAAAAGACCCGCAAATCCCCTCGGCACAAACCCGATTTCCCCCAGGACCGTGTTTCGCTCCGCTGTGACCAAATACTCCTTCTCAAACAGTTTCACCGGCGAGAACTTCACCTCCCAGGTATTTCCATTCTCCCCGTTCATCACGACCGTCTGCTGCGTCAGACTCTGCCCATCCGGCAGGAAAATTGTCACATTCAGCAGCCCTCCTTCTGCAAACGTCGTCGTTCCTGTGATTAAAACATCCCGTTTATGCAAAGAAGCATGAACCGGATCGATCCCGATTGAAAACACCGTATCATTCGTGAACGCCTTGATCCGCAGATTCGTAATCCCGTCTGCACTCATATCCGTCCATCCCGTCCCATTGTTCAGATAACTCTGTCCCGCTTTAGCAAAGGTCACCGTTTCTACATCCTCATCCACGATCGAGGAGTCGATCGAGATATTCAGAGGCCCGTCTGTTTCGAGCAGATAGACCACAGAAAAATTCTGTCCCTTCTCGATTGGCACCGGCTCATCCAGATCAATCGTATAATATCCTGCATAGGAGATACCGCCGCTCTGTTCTGCGGACAATTTTCCGGCATCCGGGGATCCCTCAGGGTCCGTATAAATCGATACGATGTAGGAGACCGACTGATTCGTATCCAGAGAAACTGTTCTGATCAGCTCATCTCCGCCGGCGGTGAACATGTTTGCTATTTTCACCGTCGTCTGATTCGTTGGGTGATCGTTCATCAGTGCCCCTCCGTCATACTGATAATTGTGATCGTAGGCAGCTTCGCCTCCAACATAAAAAACCGGGCCGGTAAGGCTTGGTTCACTATAGGCTATCCAGATATTTGTGCAGTTTCCAGGGTCTGCTCCCCACGAGTTCTGGGTCAGCCAGGCTCCGTTTTTCTCGGGTTTCATGCCGAAGGATGCAAAGGTATCGTCCCACCCAATCAGCGTGACTGCGTGCCCTCCCAGATCTGAAAGGGTATCATGATCCGTTGATCCGAGATAATACGCCCAGTCGCCGGAGTCCATCTGGTACAAGTACGGCTTATCGGTCGTGATGTTAAAGCCGAGTATTCCTGCGCCGCTTTGCATAAGGTGCGTCTTTATCGCGTCCGTCTCGTTGAATGGGATGAAGAATGCAGCATCGAGCAGGATCTCATTTTTCGAGATGGCAAGATCTGGTGAGATGGGTGTGTTGTTCCCGTGGGAATAATAGGGGACCGCGGATTCATTCACCGCTCCGATGCCTGAAGCGAGGGCGTATTTTCCCTGATATTCAAGCCCGCCGACAGTAAGTCCGCGGATGTTGTCGATGATATCCCAGTCGGGAGCAATGGTAAAGTCTCCGGCGATGCCTTCAAGCCTGAGAAGAGGGGATGATAGATTGCTGATATTTTCACGGTTGTAGGTGAAGTAGGCGAGGTGAAAGGGGGAGAGGTCGATCCCGGCGTATTTGTCCGGATCCTGATGGATCATGCTGGATTCCAGGGAACTGATGGAGGCATAGGCCCAGCAGATTCCGTAGCTTCCCTGATCTTTTATCGCCGGGGTGAGATCCAGGGGCCGCGGATCGTAGGAGGACGGCAGGTCTGCTGTGGCGGGGAAAATGAGGAGGGCGGCTAGGAGCAGTCCGATAAGTCCGAGGAGGATGGTTCGTGTGGGGGACATGATGGTCTTTTTAAGGGAATATGGGGAAGTGAGGGTAATAAGGATATGGATGCATAAATAAAAGAACCGCGAATAAGCCCAAGTGGGCAAAGCCCGTTTGAGGCGGCACGCAAGCCTTTGGCTTGCACGCATAAGCCGGAGCAGAGCCCCCGAACGCAAGGAAAATGCGATTCGCGAAAATTTGCG
>DALTVZ010000018.1 GCA_029987315.1 Methanocorpusculum sp. | reverse complement strand
TCCGGATCGATCAGAATATTTTCTGCCCCAAACGCATCCACGCATGCATGGATCCGCCGCTCGATCTCATCCACAGACTCCAAAACGGGATCCGAACTCTTCACACACCCGCAGCCGATCTTCTTCTTCCCAAGATCACGCCTTGAAAGGATCGACAGATTCTCCAGACTCACCGCATACTCAAAATCCAGGATATCGACCGGTAGCTTCATCCAGGAATCCGCGATCTCCCCAAGCATCCCGCACGTATGGATACATGAAGGCGTTTTTATCCCATCAAAAATGATCTTGAGCGCTATTTGTGCCGTCTCAACCGAGATAACCCCTGTCGACAAAATCGGCTCATCCACCTGAATGATCGTCGTCCCGGCTTCTGAAAGGAACTGTGCCTCCGTATGCAAAGCATTCGCCAGATCCATCACCACCTCCTCCTTATTTCGGTACACCGGCGTTGCCACCTGCAAAGCATAGGCAAGTGTACACGGACCGGTCAAGATCCCCTTCACATACTTCGTCTTCGTCAGAGCGTATTTTGTATCCCCCACCGTGATTGCTTTGTCTGCAGTCCCTATACGTCCGATGACCTTCTTCTCCGAGATCCCGGGCAGTTTTGAAACAAACGCCTGGACCATATCCGCCCTCACCTGACCGTCCGAAATGATATCCACACCGGCACGGATCTGTTCAGACACAGCGAACTGAACCGCTTTTTTATACGGATCGATAAGGGCCGAAAGACCCGTCCCCTTCACACAGGGAAACGAACCGACGACCGTTGTTGGCAAAAGGCAGGGAAGATCCATAGTACTTTAGGTGGTACCGGCAAGATAAAAAACCTGTGTATCTGCCTCGACCTATGCCTTTATATTTCTTTAAACGAATTATTCAACTAGTCATCCATGTCAGTACCATTTAAAATACCCAAGATGCTAAAAGCCGAATATGACCAACTTATTCGTAGGAATGTCATATCCAGGATAGCCTTTAGCGGCGCAGAACATCCGTACATCGCACCATTTCTCTACGTCTTTGACGAGAAACATCTGTACTTTCTCTCGACACGTTACGGCAAAAAGATGAAGTTGTTCGCAGAAAATCCTCTTGTCTCCGTTGAGATCGAGGAGGTCGCCCCTGATATGTCGAACTATAAGTTCGTCACACTTCTCGGAAAACTTGTAGAAGTGACGGATGCTCAACGAAAGCTCGAGGTAAAAACCCACTTCGTCCAGCTCATAACAGAGAAAAAAATCTCAGAAAACAGTCTCCAGGCCCTGGGTCACTCACCGGCTGACCCCCCTAACAACATCGTTGTAGAAGATCGCATGATGGTTTGGCAATTGGTTGATGTGAAGGAGATCGTTGCGCTCAAAAACGCCTGATCCCTTCGTTTTTAAAACACTACCACCCATTGGGGAAAAAAAGTAAAAATTGCTTCCCCCATACGCAAAACATATCCGTATGGGAAAATTCTTTGAAGTCCAGTGACTGCGGCTTATTTAAGCTTTTTCTCAAGTTTTTTGAGCTTTTTCTGGGCATCTTTGCTGCCTGATTCCGCCAGCTTCGCGAGCCCTTCTGCCTTGACCTTCTTCTCTTTGTTCAGTTTTCCCATCTGTTTTTTACTTGTTGGCATAATGTTCCTCGTTTAACAGATTATTGTTAGACGTATTCCATGTTAAAAATATCCCTGTAAAGGGGAGATCAGATGTGATAGTCCACTATCACACTTTTCTCACTCACACCCTGCACATATTTTTTGACGACATCCACGTGATAGGGATGTTCTGCATAGCCGAGAAGGGCATCTTCGTCATCCACGATGACCATAAGTGCGATATCAAAGGATCGTTCAGTGTGTGCGTAATCGATGCCGACCTCGATCTCTCTGATCTGTTCAACGACGTCTTTCATGGAAAGGAGCATGTCGCGGGTTTTTTCAGCAAAGGCTCTGTCTTTGAGTTTGAATAGGGCGAGATGTTTTATCATAAAAAAAAGTGTTATGGACTAACTCTGTGTCTGTCTCGCGGGAAGAGAACAGCTTCCCGGATATTTTGCAGATCGAGCATGGTCATGACCAGACGTTCGGCACCAAGTCCCCAGCCTGCGTGGGGTGGCATGCCGTATCTGAATGGGTTCAGGTAGAACTCGAATGCGTCGGGGTTGAGTCCTTTTGCTTTTATCTGTTCAACAAGCAGGGAATAAATATGACAGCGCTGTGCGCCGGAGGTGAGCTCCATTCTTGGGTGCATCATGTCGAATGCACGGCAAACCTCGGGGCGGTCTTCGAATGGCATGGTGTAGAATGGTCTCGTGGAGGTGGGCCATTCGGTAACGAAGTACATCGTGCCCATCTTTTCACCAACGACCCTTTCTGCCGCGGTGGAGAGGTCTTCGCCGAATACGAGCGGTTCTCCGCCGGCGGTTGAGATCTCGATGGCTTCTTTGTAGGTGATGCGGGGGAATGGTACGGTTGGGACCTTGAAGTCGGTGATACCGAGTGTTTGAAGAGCCTGGCCGCAGTTTTCTGCAACGAATCTGTATGCATACGTTACGACATTTTCGAGCATGTGCATTGCGTCCTCTTCGTTAGCGAAGGACATTTCGATATCGATCGAGGTGGCTTCGTTCAAGTGACGGACGGTGTTGTGCTCTTCTGTGCGGAATATTGCGCCGATCTCAAAGACTCTGTCGAACCCGGCACCCATAAGCATCTGTTTGTAGAGCTGAGGGGACTGGTTGAGGAATGCTTCTTTGTCGAAGTAGGCGAGGGGAAAAAGTTCTGTTCCTCCTTCAGTTGCGGCAGCGACGATCTTTGGGGTCTGGACCTGTGTGAATCCGTTGTCCCAAAGATATTCGCTGATGGCACGCAGGCATGCGTCTCTGATCTGGAAGATGGCGTTGATGCGGGGTTTTCGGAGATCGAGGTATCGGTTGTCGAGCCTAGTGTCAAGTTCGGCGAGGACTTTTTCCGAGACGTCAAGGGGTAGCGGGGTTTCTGCACGGGATATGACGCGAAGTGTATCTGGGATGAGTTCGCGTCCTCCGGGCGCTTTTTCGGTGGCTTTGACGGTTCCTTCGCATTCTATGACCGATTCGCGGGTGGCCTCTTTGACGGCGGCGAGTACTTCGGCGGTGACCTTCTTTTTCGGGATGGTGACCTGAAGGATCCCTGTTCTATCACGAACGAGGAGGAATGTGAGCCCTCCAAGATCACGTTCTTCGTGGACCCAGCCTGCAATATGTGCGTGCTCAGTTGAGGGGGTCACGTCTTTTATTGGTATGCGCATAAAATCTCTATAGTATTTGCGGTGAAGATAGATTATAGTTTGTTCGAAAAAATCGCAGAAATGCGATGATCGAATGTCTGCGGGGTTATGATCCTTTAGCAATGTGGACCGCGTCGG
>DALTVZ010000017.1 GCA_029987315.1 Methanocorpusculum sp. | reverse complement strand
GCTGTCCTCATCAAAAACGAACAATTATCAATCTTGTGTTCCCATCTCTGCATATATAATTCAGGAGACAATCATGACGGAACCAATGGATCAATTTATGCGGGCGGCTTATGCGGAGGCATTGATCGGGCGAAGCGAAGGTGGCATCCCAATAGGGGCTGTTCTTGTTCGAAATGGAAAAATCGTTGGACGCGGACATAACCGAAGGGTCCAGTTGGGCGATCCGATCCTCCACGGGGAGATGTCTGCCCTCTCTAACTCGGGTCGTCATCCAGCCTCTTTCTATCAGGAATGCATCATGTACACAACTCTTGCTCCGTGCATCATGTGCTCCGGAGCGATCCTGCTTTACAAAATACCTGAAGTCGTTATCGGTGAAGATGTGAATTATCCCGGAGAAATACCTCTTCTTCGCTCCCGCGGCGTCAAAGTCACGGTACTCAATAATAAAGAACTCATCGAGATGATGAAGAGATATATCGATGAAAACCCGGCAGTTTGGAACGAGGATATCTCTGAAGAGTCCTGAGAGAATTTTGAGCGGGTTCTGGTTATTCTTTTTTAGAAGAGGATTTACATGGTGTTGGTGTGGATCCAATTCGGTGAGGGGGCGGCTGGGTGTGGAAGCATGAGTTTATTTAACTGCGATTCTCCGCGAATAAACGCCAATCCCCTTTCTTGATTTGGGGTGCGGGGCCGCGACTTCGGCGCGGAGCGGCCCGCGGTGGAGTCTCCTATTCTCTGGGCGCGCTATATGTTCCCAGATAGTTCAGCCGGAGTGGAGGATACGGATAGGAAATACGTGAGGTTTGTGAGAATATAACTCAGGATGGAGTCGGTCGGATGTGGACACAAGAGAAATAAACCAACCGCGAATAAGTGGTTTGTTTTGTCTCATCAATCCACCTCAACTCCGTGTATGTCCTATAAAGAAATACCCTCCATAATCAGGCAGACCTATTTGCCGACTTTCCGGCTGCTTGCTGATTTGTTTGACAACAAAACAAACTCCATATCTTCCTTTAAATCTAAAAATACCTTAAATTATAATTATAATTATTATATTTTACAATTTTACACAAAAGAGAGAGAGACACGCCCGCAGATTCTGTCTGTTCGGCAGGCCTTATCATCCAACCTCTCCTCTTTCCATACTTTTGTCAAATGGAACAAATTGTCAAATGCCAAAATCAAAGCCATTATGTGCCTTTGATTGCCGAAATAAGACCAAAATCATTTGACAAACCATTTGGAAACCAGCCTTATTTTTCGGCAAGCCAGAGCCCATTTATCCCCATCCCAGCCATTTTGGTAAAACTCTCTGTTACGCCGACCACCGTCTTGTTTTCCGACCTTCGACGTTCCGGATATCCTCAAACGGAATCAGATATGACTCCTGCCCGCACAGCCAGCCGAGTATCTTCACCCCCAATATTTGCGGATACGAGTATGCCCCTGAGCAGGAGGTGGTGCGGATGATGCAAAAAAATTCAGATCCGGCAAGTGAAGAGCCGCGGTAGGAATATCCTGTTTTCAAGGCTCACGTTAGGATTTTGCCAGGCTATGCAGCGGAATATTCTAGAGAAGGAGAGGGGGAAATATGATTCTGACGTTCACTCTTTCCCTACATGTCCGGCAGATGCAAGCATGGCTGAAAAGTTTTGGTTCATGACCTGCAGGTATGCCTCTTTTGGCATAAGTGGGCGACGGATCGTGTCCAGCAGTTCTTGCGATATGACGCCTTCTTTGATCAACTGTACGCCTGCCATCTGGGCAGCATCCGTGACATGGTTCACCGGCAGCCCCCCATCCATCATCGCCCGTAGTGCCGGGCCGTGAGGACGCAGAAGTGCTCCGGAAAAGGTCATGTGGCCATAATTACACTTGGCCTTCACCTGGGCAAGGAGCGGATCGAAGTTATCCTCCTCCCAGAGCCCACAGTTAGAAACCAATACAACCTTCTGACCCGGTTTACTTCCCTCTCGACAGATGTGCTGCATATGACCGTCCTTGATCTCGACAAAAGGCTGGGCACGAGCAACCGTCCTGTCCAGCAGTATTTTCATTGGACCAGTCAGACCCCAACTATAAACCGGGGATGCAATTACGAGGACATCCATCTCATGCATTTTGTCCATGAGCAGATTCATGTCGTCATGATGTATGCACCGACCCGGTGTCTTAAACCAGCAGCTATAATCTCCCTTACAGGGATTGATGTTTAAATCATTTGTATAATAGAGATCGACCTCTGCACCGGCTTTTTTCATTCCTTCAAGAAAAGGAGTGAGAATTAAGGCTGTATTGCCCTTTTCTTTACGTGGGCTTCCGTTTATTGCAAAGTACCTTCATGTTAGTTGCTCGGTAGTACCTCAATTAATCTGAAATCTTAATTGAGGCTTTAATTCTTATTCGTAACTGCGCCGTAGTAATATAATAATTTTCTGTTGTGATGCAGGATGTTGTGAGAGATAATGCAGTTAATTTTCTGTAAAGAGAGCTTTTTTACCTTTTTTACTATTTACTACGATGAATTTGGACATCTTCAATTTTACAAAAAATAAATTACACTATTAATTTCGTGTGATGACGGTTGGTGAAAAACATGAGATGCATAAATATCAGTCGGATTTATCATCCCAATGATCCTGTTTCCCTTTTTCCAGATCGACACACAGCCGAAAAATTCACCCTCGCCAAATTCCTCAAATATTAGTACGACGAATATAGTTCACATAGGTGAATAAGATGACAATAACATACTGTGGTGAATTGGAGACCGTGTCGACGAAGATTTATGCAGCATCGGTTCTGACGATCTGAACCCTCTCATAAATCTTCAGTATTCCTTGGTGGTTTTTAACGAGCGAGAGCTCTACACATGCATAGTTTTACGCATACGACAGGTACATAAAAAATGAAATATATCAAAAGCACTACCTACGATCCAAAGATCGTTACTGAAAAGATCATGGGGCCAAACCCCCTCAAATTAACCGAAGAACTTCTGCAGGGCCACAAGATTCGGCCCGGAGCCACTGTCATGGATCTTGGCAGCGGTCAGGGGCTCACTTCCGTCTTCCTTGCAAAAGAATACGGATTCCGCGTGTTCTCCGCCGACCTCTGGAGCGACCCCTCGGAGAACATGCGGTTCTTCGAACAGATGGGCCTTTCTTCCGAAAACATCATCCCCATCCATGCGGACGCGACCGACCTTCCCTTCGCCCACGAATTCTTCGAAGCCGTTGTCTGCATAGATGCATACAACTTCTTCGGCAGAGACAAAGCATACCTCGGTGAGCACCTTCTTCCGTTCGTCAAACACGGTGGATATCTCTACTTCGCCATTCCGGGGATGAAAAAAGACTGTCACGACAATCTCCCGCCCGAACTCCTGCTCTCATGGACTCCTGAGCAGCTCGATTATATTCACGACGCTGCATACTGGGAAGACATCATCCGTGCCACGGAAGGCATCGAGATCCTTTCGATCCACGAGATGGAGGGAAACGAAGAGGCCTGGAACGACTGGCTCGCCACCGATAATCCGTATGCGATAGGCGACCGAAAAACCATGGAAGGCGGCGGCGGGAAGTATATGAACTTCGTCGCGATCATTCTTCGAAGAACGTAACAGGAAAGAGCCTGCAACTGATTGGTTTCATATTCAAAGACGCCAATATACTTACATAATTATGGTGCATCTTACGATAGACATAGGGGGAAAACCTGGTAAAGACTGCCGGGGTTTTTGCTCTTACTGTTACTTCAAGCATGCAAAAGATGTACCGCCTTTCGGCTGCAGATATTGTATGCCATTCAAAAAAGGTTGTGATTATTGTTCCAAAGGGGTAAAAGAGGAGTATACCGGCTTTTACTCACTCAAAGATGTTGCCGACCATTTTCTAGCCGATCTGCAGATGATCACCGGAGACATCTCCAAAATAACTATCTCAGGAGGGGGTGATCCGAGTTGCTATCCGGAGTTCACCTCATTGATAGAGATCCTCGGATCCCTCAATGTCCCGCTCCACATTGGATACACCAGCGGAAAAGGCTTTGATGACCCCGGTATCGCTGATTTCATGATCAAAAATAATATGAAGGAGATCTCCTTCACTATCTTTGCTTCGGACCCTGCCCTTCGGGAAAAATACATGCATGATCCAACACCTCAAGCCTCGCTCGACATAATGGAACGGCTCGCCGCAAAAATCGATGTTTACGCCGCTCTGGTCCTTCTCGCTGAGGTGAATGACGGAGAAGTTCTCTGGAACACGCTTGCATGGCTCGAAAAGATCGGTGTCAAAGGGGTGATCCTCATGAGGTTTGCTAACCGAGAAAACCAGGGTCTCATCCTGGATAACGCCCCGGTCATCGAAAACCAGCGTGTGCATACAGTTGATGAGTTTCGGGAAATCGTCCGTGACGCCGCAGCTCGGTTCCCAAAGCTGCGTATTTCTGCGACCCCCCTCTATGATCCTGCATTCGACTCGCCTTTTGCGATCCGAAACGAACCAGACCTTCTTCGCCTTCTGCCCCGGATCACAGGTCGTGTATCTGTGATAACCGGTAGCATTGCCGCTCCTTTTATAGCTGAGATCCTTGGTTTTTGCGGGGCTCCGGAAGGGATGGTCGTTCCAGTTGATAAGGAGATCTCCTGCCTTATCACGATTGATGATCTAAAAAAGCTGGATCACTCCTTGCTTGAAGAGACCGTCATCATTCCGGGTCGCGCATTTGTTCATGATCCGGAGGCCGAGATCATTCTCGACCGTCGGGTCATTCGAGGCCCTGAGACCCTTTCTGCAGATGGCGAGACCAGTATGGGTATGGATCTGACCGGTGTCCTGACTATGGAAATGGAAGGTTTCACCTCTCTGATCCAGATCATCAACCAATATGGGAGAACTGAATGAACTACTCTGACCTATTCACGAAGATCGGCTACACTTTTATCGATCAAGACCTTCTTACACATGCCCTCACCCGTACGGCCTATGCTCGAGAAAACGAACTTTCCATGAGTGATACGATGGACTCTCTTGCTGTTTTGGGAGATGCTGTTTTGGATCTGTTAGTGATCAACCGGCTCATTGAGGAAGGCGAGTTCGATAAAGGGGAGATCACTCGGAAAAAAATAGATCTAGTGAATATGTCGGTCATTCGTCGGCTTGCTGAGGAGCTCGGTCTTCCAGAGTATATGAAATGGGGAAAAGGCGAACTTCGCATGCAGATTTGGACAAGTGGTCGTGTGTCTGCGGAATGCTTTGAGGCTCTAATGGGGGCTGCATATCTGGATGGCGGCGTGGAGGCCTCGCAGGCTATTCTGGATCACGTATGGAAACCATAGAGCTTATTGGCCGTGAACACGAAATGGTATAAGTATGGTACGGGTTAAAGCATCTCACATTTTAGTAAAGACCGAGTCTGAAGCAAAACAGATAATGCAGAAGATCGCCGCGGGTGACGACTTTGCCAAACTCGCCAAGATGTTCTCTCAGTGTCCCTCCGGAAACGCCGGTGGGGATCTTGGCTACTTTGGCAAAGGCCAAATGGTCAAGCCATTCGAGGATGCATGTTTCAAGGCAAATCCAGGCGATATTTTGGGCCCAATCAAAACCCAATTTGGTTGGCATCTTATCAAAGTAACCGACGTTAAAAACTGAGTTTCTATGAAAAAAACTGCCTTTGATGATCTTATCGCTGCGGTTCTGAGTGATGATATCGCAAGGCAGGAGGATGCGGCCAATAAAATTTGTGCCCTGAAAGATCCTGGTTCTCTCCCTCATATTTTCTCCGCTCTGGAAGGGGGCGACCCCCTCGTTCAGCGCGTTATGCTCTGGGCCTTGCGAAATTATTCTGCAGACCTAAATTATGCGCTGTATCTCCCATATCTGTTCGCAAAGGACCTCGGGGTTCGAGAAGCTACACTGATGTTGTTCATAGATGGCGGTCAGCCAGCTGTTGAGACATTGGTGACCGGCGTCTCCTCCAAGCATCTGCCGACACAGTATGCTGCGGTCCAGGCGCTCGGTCAGTTCAGGGCCCCCTCCGCTATCCCTCCGCTGATTTCTGCTGCTTCCTCATCTGAGTCGGAGATTCGCGAGATCGCCGCGATGTCGCTTGGTATCTATCACGATTCAGCGGTCATCCCGGTTCTTATCTCCTTGTTACGGGATCTCCCTGCTATTCGATTGGCAGCATTATCAGGTCTGCGCGGTCGGCAGTTAACTGCAGAGGAGTGTTCTTCTGTTTCTAAATATCTTGATGACGAACGCGAGGATATTCGCGCAGCATCTGTTTATGTTCTGGATGCTTTGACTCCGGGCTCACTCACGTCTGATGTATCACCATATGTCCGCCGTGCCCTTGCCTCGGTAACGGCAGAGATATCGGTTCTCATTACATTATGCGGGGACCCTGACCCTTCGGTGAGATCAGCAGCGGCCGAGTCGGTCAGAAAACAAAAACTTCATCTGGAAGACACTATTATCCCTCTTCTCTCCGATCCGGTCCCTGGCGTTCGCCGTGCCGCTGCATCGGCTCTTGCAAATTCAGAAAGGCCGGATGTGGTCCCTGCTCTGATCGCCTGCCTTGCTGATCCTAAACCCGGGATATGTGCCGCGGCCGCTGCGTCCCTTGGCTGTATTGGTGGTCAGCATGTGATAGAGGCGCTTAAGGAAGCGGCAAAAACAAAAAATCCGATCCTTGCTGGGATCATAAAAAATGCTTTGATAACTGCAGAAGGGAAAAACTGATCAATCCCCGACCGCTGTTCTCACCGCGATTTCTGTTTCCATCCTTTTGACCTCGTTCTCCACATCGTCGATCTCGATCATCTTCACTCGTTTTTCCATTGGCGGATTCAGTTTTGCCTTCTGTTCATACTTTCCTATCTCGGTGGCAAAATCCTCAGGGATCATATCGATTCCGCGAAGGGCATCGATGAGTTCCCTGGAAAAGTAGGTATCGATCTGGATCTTTCGTTTGGTTGCATGGGAAAGTTTGCCGATGAATCGGCAGAGTTTGTCACGATCTTCCGGACTCATCGTGTCAGTGAACTCATAGTTTTCGATCTGTCTAAGGATCTGCAGAATTGGGATCAGCGATTCTGGTGTGGTGACATATACCACATACTCCGCCAGATCATACTGATAGGTGGTGAGAACACCAAGCGTGCTTGACGGGACGACCAAGAAAACCTCTTTTCTCACGTCATCGTGTTTGCAGTATTTTTTCATGGCGTCGGCCTGATTTTTCAGGTAGGTCGGGAAGTTTTCAAGTTCTTCTGGATTTTTTGGGCTCTTCGCATCGAAGATGGTGTACATCTTCCCGATCAATATAACGTTATCTGGAGTGCCTGGGTGCGGATACTCACACTTTTCACACCAGACGAAGTCATGTTTTCTGCAGATGGTCCTGATACTCTCAGCGACCTCTATTTCATGTTTCTGCCAGGAGACGGCAAGCTCCTCTTGCTTTTTTATCAGAAGATTCTTCTGCTCGTTTACAAGAGTTTCTCGATCGTTTTTCAACTGATCATACAGTGTGTTGATCCGTTCGATCTTTCTGTTATACTCTGCCGTCTGCTCCTCTCTGACACTTTCATATGCAGAGATATGCTCCTTTGCGGCAATCAGGTCACGCGTTACTGCGTCCAGATTATCCTTCAGCTCCAGATACTTTTCAGCCTCTTCTTTTCTTCGATCTGCTTCTCCCGATACCTGTTCGATTCTAAGGCGTTCGAGTGCTGCTATCTTACCTTTTGCCAGAATCAGCTCTTCAGAGAGTTCTGTGAATGATGTTTCAAGGTTTCGGTATCTCTCTCTCTCTTCCTGCCTGCGCTGAGATTCTGCACGATTCAGTTCCTCTCGTCCCCCCTCCATTGCGGCGATTTTTCCCTTTGCCATTGTGAGTAGTTCGGAGAGTTGCCCAAACTCCCTTTCCAGTCTCTGGTATCTGTCCCTCTCCTCCTGTCTGCGTTCAGATTCAACAAGACTCTGCTCCTCCCGTCCTCCCTCCATAACGGCTATTTTTCCTTTTGCGTCCGTGAGTTCTTCGAAGAGCCGTGCAAACTCCCTCTCAAGTGTTTGGTATCTTTCTCTCTCCTCCTGTCTGCGTTCAGATTCGACTTGATTCTGCTCCTCTCGTATCCGCTCCATGCCAAACAGTTTTCCCCTGGTGACCTCAAGTTCCCGCGCGGTCAACTCGAATCTATCTCTCGTGTCTTGAGAGGATTTTATCTCAGCTTGCCTCAAGGCATCAAGTGATGCGAGTTTCCCCCTCTCTCTTTGGAGATCTCCAGAAATTTGATCATATAAAATCTCAAGGTCCCGATATCTTCTTACATTCTCGTTTGTCTCGGTTTGATACTGAGCATATGCTCTTTCAGCCTCGCGTATAACGCTTTTCCAAGAAAACAGACGTTTGAACAACCCTAGGCTACGTAGGCTCACAAGAAAATCGGAGATGAATGAGGGGGATATCATTGACTAACAATTTAGAGGGGTTGTTATAAGCATCTTACGGTAAATCCTGTATTTTCTTCTTCAGTTTCCGAATCGTTCATCATCTTTCAACACAAACTGGGTTATCAGTACATGGGATTGTTCGATAAGTTGAAAAAACCGAAAATTGCCGCTCCAAAAGATGCAGATTCGGCGATGTGGCTTGCTCAGGCTGAGTCGTATATTCGGTTGAAACGGTATACTGATGCTCTTCACTGTCTTGACAAAGCGATCTCCTCCGATAAGGAGAATCCTCTTGCTTGGCACGAGAAGGGGCGTGTCCTTGCGCTGGTCAATGAAGAGAAAGCCTCGATCTCCTGCTACGATCGGGCAATCGAACTCCGCCCGGAATCGGCGGTCTATTACCATAATAAAGGAGATGCTCTGGCGACTTTTCACAGATATGATGAGGCGGATGCATGTTTTAAAAAGGCTCTCTCTCTCTCTCCGGATGATGTGGTGTTCCTTACCAGTCATGCACGCATGCTCTCACTTGCAAAAAAATATAAAGAAGCTGATGAGGTCATGATAAGGATATGTGATCTTGAACCCCGCGGTCCGGAGCACTGGTTCAACCGTGCGACCATGCTTTTTGACTGCGGCAAGGCCGAAGATGCCATATCCTGTTACAAAGCAGTTTTCACCATCGCCCCTGGTCATTCAGTGAGTTACTTTAACTGTGCAAATGCTTTGTCTTCTCTTGGAAAATATGAGGAGGCTCTGTTCTATTATGACAAAGCCCTGAAGTATGAACGTTCCCTGACTGGGGCGATGAACAATAAAGGGATTGCACTTAGCTATCTTGGAAATCACGCGGAGGCATGTGATTGTTTCCGGCGTGTCCTAATGGCTCTTCCCACAGACGCGAATGCTTGGTACAACAAAGGCTATGAACAGATGCTTCTTGAAAAATACACGGAAGCAATCGATTCGTTTGACAAAGCTCTCTCGTTTGCCGATGGAAACGATCGCGAACTGATCGAAAAATGTCGAGCAGCCAAAGAGAAGGCTGCCCGTTCTAAATAAAAAAAACAAACTCTTTTTTACGAGCCTTCGAATCTTGAGTCGAATTTGCTATTGAGTAAGTGTACTTTTACTACTGCCCCATCCTGCACGATGACCTCAGGCCAGAGTCTGGTCCCTGAGTGGATGGTAACGTTATTCTGCAGGATCGAGCGGGGTCCGATCACCGTATTATGTTCGATGGAACAGTTGTCTCCGATATTTGTGTTGACATCAATGATACTGCCTGAAATAGTTGAGTTGGATCCGACGACGACACCATGGTAAATCGATGAGGAGAATATTTTGGCGTTTGCCTTGATCACCGTGTTGTCTCCGATACTCGTATATGGGCCTATAATCACATTTTCACCGATCATAACACAGTTTCCGATCAAAACTGGGCCAACGATCCGTGAACCTGCTCCAAGTGTGATCCCGTCACCAAAAGTCACGGGTCCGGTTATGTGAGCATCCTTCACATTCAGCGTTCCCGATACGCTGGTGACGGTTTTTTCCTGCAGGATCCATTTTTCGGCGGCACGTAGCATCTCAGGGTTGCCGATATCCGTCCAGTTCCCGCGCGCAAGCCACCCATTGATTTGATACCCTTTTTCCATGAGAAGTGGGAAGAGATCTTTGGCAAAGTCGAACTTGGTGTTTTCCGGAATGAACTCGAAGATTTTCGGATCACATACGTAAATACCCGTGCTTGCAAGGTTGGAAAAAATCTCTCCGGGAGATGGTTTTTCTCTAAATCTTTGAATTCTCAAAGATGCGTCGATCTCGGCGATACCGAATTCACGCGGGTCTTCTATGCTGATCAGACCGATCGAGGTGATAGCAGGAGAATTCATATGGTCCCGGTAAAATTCCAGAAGGTTGAGATCGGTCATGTGGTCGCCTCCAACTACAAGGAACGGCGCATCATCAAGATACTTCTGGGCATTTTTGACACTCCCGGCGGTACCGAGTTTTATCTCCTCGGAGACGTAGGTGATATTTGCTCCGTAGAGTGATCCGTCACCAAGTGCATTTTGGATATCATTACCTAGGTAGCCGATGGTCAGTATTATATCGGTGAATCCGAGGTTTGCAAGATGCGTTACCAAGTGTACGATCGATGGTTTGTTTGCTATCGGGATACAGGGTTTTGGACGCTCAAATGTTAACGGGCGAAGGCGGGTCCCTTCTCCGCCGCACATAATGCAGGCTTTCATTATGTGTATATTTGTTGTTGGGGGATATGAGTATTTTGGGGTGATGTGATGCAGAAAAACGAATCATAGATTTGTAATATGTTATCAAAAAAGAGGTTGCGGATTATATTTCTGAATCTTAGATCCCAAGGACCATACGAAGTACATCCCGAAGACCCGGAGCAAGACCAACTATGATCATTGCGAGCAATACCAAGTGCCAGATATCTGACATGCCCTCCTCTTTTCTGAATTTTTCCAACACCCAGATCGCAGGGATCAGGACAACGATCTTCAGCGCGAACATTACATATGGAGTTCCCGTAAGCTCGATAAGTGTGCTTCCAAGAACATGCTGTTCAATATATCCCTTAAACGATAGAGCATAACTCGTAGCAGAGGCATCCAGCATATGACCCGCGATCAAAATCAGATACAGCGGGTGATTTACATATTTCCAGCGGAAAACATGCCTGAGAACTGCCCAGAGTGCCGCAGTTGACGCCGCTGCAATCAGAAATACAATAACTCCTGCGCCACCATCTACGACTTCTGACTGCGTAACTCCGAACCAGATCAGAAATCCAGCAGTGATCAGGGAGGGGATGATCCCTCCAATCATAAATGGTGTTGTATAAGACACAACAACCTTCTTTTTCTGCAGTTGCCATGAGATAAACAACATAACTACTGCAAATATCGCAGTCAGAATATAGACCTGAGGTGTGACAAACAATATCCACCAAGGTTCGGGTACCATCCCAGTATCCTCCACTACTCGAAGTAGTGCGCCAAAAATAATATAAGAAAGGCCTGTCAGAATCAGGGGTGTATTGATTGGAATATTGGCCTTTTTCAGCCAGCGGTAAAGTATATACAGTCCGGCGAGCACTAATAATGCATACAATACCGTCTGGAGGACAGTGTAGGTTGATCCCTCCAGTTGGACTATCCACTCATATAATTCATTTAACATATTGGATCACGACTATGAAAGCAAAGAATAATAGGATACTCAAGGATAAAACCTTTGACAAATCCCGATGGATCCAGATGCCAAGGGATGTTGTCGCCGGTCATGATGCGCTGCTTCAACTTCCGAATGTCATCACTGATTTGGGCATCACGGGTCCGTTACTTCTTCTTTCAGGCAACACGACCATGAAAACCGTGGGTTCTATCGTCCTTGATCTATTAAAAAACAGGCAGGTGATCACCTCCATCGTCGGAGAGATCACGTATGATGAGATCGGAAGGATCGAAGATCTCGCCCGGGATGCCGGCATCGTGCTAATTATCGCAGTAGGAGGGGGTCGAGTCATCGATACCGCAAAAGTTGTCTCCTACAATCTTGACATCCAGTTCATTAGCGTACCAACAGCCGCTTCACACGACGGTATCGCCTCATCGCGTGCTTCTGTGATGACCGAAGAGGGGAATATGAGCGTGGCTGCTCATCCGCCTCTCGCAATCGTTGCCGATACGGGTATCCTTGCCGCAGCTCCGCATCGGTTGATGGCGTCAGGCTACGCCGACATGGTTGCCAACTACACCGCTGTTTTGGATTGGGGTCTTTCCAAAACTAAAACAGGAGAACACGTTAGCGAGTATGCCATGACCCTTTCGATGATCACTGCAGAACTGATGGTTGAGAATGCTGACAAAGTAAAAGCATTTGATGAGAATGCTGCTTGGATCGTTATGAAGGCTCTTTTTGCCTCTGGTGTTGCTATGAGCATTGCCGGAAGCTCCCGACCTGCATCTGGGGGTGAACATAAGTTCGCCCATATGATCGAACGGCTGGTCCCAGGAGTAGCTTTACATGGAGAAGCATGTGGCGTCGGTGCGATCATCAGTATGAACATGCATGGTGGAGACTGGCAGAAGATCCGGAACTCGCTCCGAATAATCGGCGCCCCGACAAACCCAAAAGAGCTGGGTATTTCTGATGAGGTCGTTATAGAGGCGATCCTTCGGGCAAAAGAGATTCGACCAGAACGTTACACGATCTTTGATGAGGAAATCACACAGGACAGGGCGGCCTCTCTCGTCGCCCAACTTTATGAGGAATAAGTTATGGACAATGAAGAAACAATTGTGACCATAGTCGGCTCGGTATATGCCCATGAGGGTGCTGAGTTCGTATATGCCGGAAAAGCAGTTGAATGTGAATCATGCAAGGTGGCAAAGGTCTGTCACAATGCTAAACTGAAGGAGGGAAAGCGGTATCGTGTTGTCTCTGTCAGGAAAACGAAACACAACTGCGCTGTTCACGAAGGCGGAGCAAAGGCCGTGGAAGTATCTGAGACCATCATCACGGCAGTGATCCCAACGAGTCAGGCGACCCGCAGAACGCGGATAACGTATACTCCTGTCTGCAGTGATGTCTACTGTAAAGGGTATGCGTTCTGCCATCCAGATGGTTTGGCCGATAAAGGCAGATATGTGGTCCTTGAGGTCCTTGGTCCGTACACTGAATGTCCAAAGGGCATAAAAAATCTAAAACTCGTAGAGATGCGTTCTGTTCCTACCTGATCACTCAACGTCTTCCCTTACTTATACGGCCTTCTGAATCCGATCACTGAGTCGTTCGGCGACTTCTGTGATCCTGTCCTTCAGAAGTAAGGTATTTATCCATTTTTCCGGCACACCCCAGAGGATCCCCGCAAGACCTCCTGCAATACAGGCGTTCGTATCTGTGTCTCCGCCCAGCACACAGGCTCGGCGGATCACATCGTCGTATCCATTTCCGTCACGAAAACAGGAAAGAGCGCATCTAATTGTATCTAATGGGTCGATAGATGGGCAGAGTTCTTCCGTGAAATATTTCTCCGGGATTTCTTCCAAAATCTCGCTTTTTGACAATCCTGCCACCAGTCCTGCCGCTGCTTTGGATATTATCGCACAACAGTCTCCAGCCTCCACGTCATAATGTGTGAATGATGACACTTTGTGGGCAGTTTTTTCAATATCATCTCTCATCACAAGGCCGATCGGTATGGTTCGCATAATACTGCCATTTGTCCGGCTCCCACAGATTACATGAAATGCATATGCGGCATCATTTGGCGTGCATCCCTGTTCCAGAAGCGCTGCAAGGGTCCTGGTTGTTCTGCCAAAGGTCGTATCATCTTTACGGAGGGTGAGTATAACTTTATCCAAAAAAACGTCCCTGTCGAATTTCCCTGTCTCACAATATGTTTCTGCAAGTGCCAGCATCATAAGGGTATCATCAGTGACATCGCCCTTTTTCAGATTGAACTGCCCGCCTCCCCGCATCTCGACTGTTCTCATCTCATCTCTTCTGGCTCCTTCATAAGTGGATCCGAGAGCATCTCCGACAGCACAACCGAACAGTGCCCCTCGGATCCTTGAATGCAGATGATCATTCATTGTCATCCTTTTTACTGTTCTCACATATAAGGATGTCTGAAAAACCCTTTAGACTCTCACACTCGCGCCGAGGTTTTGAGCCAAAATTAGGTTTATTATTCTGATCAAAGCGTTATGGGCTGTTTTTTACGCGTCATTCAGGTGAAAAAAATACGTTGCCATGCACTCTGATATAAACATGACGAGTAACCTATATGTGTCGATATGAGAGACAAGAATAAGGAAGATTTTTTGATAAGAGGTGTTACAAAATAATGCAGAAAGAAGAGTTACTACATTTACACATGTTGATGGTTCAGGTCAAGAAGTATTATGAATCCGTTTCAGGAGAAACCGTTCAGACTGCAGAATATGATGCATTGCAGATCTCGCCGATCCATATTCATAAAAATAAAAACCTGCATCGCGTTGCTCTTCTCGCTCTCGGAAATGAGATCGTATCTGAGATGAACTCAGCGCAGTCCGCTCAGACTCCCTTTTCCCAGGAACCAAGCCAGAGTATCGTTGCTGAACACTGATCTCATCGCCGATGGAAGAGCACACCATTTACCGTGAGATTATCTCACGTATTTTTTCAGATCCGAGCCAGGGTCTTCAGCATATCAAACTTTCGGTATGCCGGAGGTATGCTCTTGATGTCATGCCAAAAAACTCTGCTATCCTCAGCGCTGCTGAACCTAGTGAGTATGAAGCACTCCGCCGAGTTCTGATGGTAAAACCGACCAGAACGCTCTCTGGCGTTGCTCCGGTCGCGGTTATGACATCTCCCTGTGCCTGTCCGCACGGAAAATGCCTGCCATGTCCAGGCGGACCTGATCACATCTTTAACTCTCCACAGAGTTATACTGGGGAAGAGCCGGCTGCTTTGCGAGGGCGCCAACACGAATATGATCCATATCGGCAGGTGATTGCTCGGCTTGGGCAGTATAAACTTCTTGGACATAATGTTGATAAAGCCGAATTGATCGTCATGGGTGGGACGATGACCGCCCGTGAGCTCACGTATCAGGAATGGTTCGTTTCTGAGTGCATTCGAGCTATGAATGAGTTCTCTGGAAAAAAATCCGAAGCCAAATCAGTAAACGATTTGATGCTCGAGAATGAAAAAGCTGATGTGCGTTGTATTGCTACGACCTTTGAGACTCGTCCTGACTGGTGCAAGGAGGAGCATATCAATAAGATGCTCGAACTGGGTGTTACCAAGGTCGAGATCGGTTTTCAGCATACTGATGATGAACTCCTGTTGTTAAACAAACGCGGGCACACCGTTTTGGACAGTGTTCGTGCGAACACACTCCTTCGTGATGCCGGGATCAAAGTTGGCTTCCATGTAATGCCGAATTTGTATGGAAGTACGATCCCGCGTGACCGGGAAATGTTCGACACTCTCTTCACTGACTCCCGATATTGTCCAGATTTTTTGAAAATCTATCCAACTTTGGTCACTCCCGGCGCAGAACTCGAGGAACTCTGGCAAAAGGGCGAGTATGTCACATATGATGAAGATGCTCTTGTTGACCTGCTGGCCTATGCAAAAAGCCGTCTGCCTGAATATGTCAGACTTCAGCGGATCCAGCGTGATATCCCCGCGAAACTTATTGTGTCCGGTTCGATCCACGGACACATCCGTCAGATGGCTGCAGCACGGTTGACCGAGCAGGGAGGAAGATGCAAGTGCATACGATGTCGTGAAATAGGGCGCCGCCCGAGTAATGCCTGCGATGAAGAGAAGTTAATGAAATATCCCTGTTGTGGCGGCACAGAACATTTCTTCTCCACCGTATCTGGGGAGTCATTGATCGGTTTTGTCCGTCTTCGCTTCCCGGGAACCGTGTTCAGGCCTGAGCTGGAAGATGCCGCTTTGATCCGGGAACTCCACGTATATGGTGAGATCGTCCCATTAGGGGAGCATGGTGTTGGGGAGAAACGTCAGCACAGGTCATATGGTCAGCAGCTTATGTTACGCGCTGAAGAAACTGCACGTGAAGCCGGGTATTCTTCTGTGGCGGTAATGAGTGGTGTTGGGGTCAGACCTTACTATCATAGACAGGGATATCAGCGTATCGGCCCATATATGATTAAGAATCTATGAAACCTGCCACTATCGAATTTCTTGGGCAACGTTTTTCCGCCTATTACAATGGAGCTATTCAGGGAGCAGGTGCGGTATATACCCCAGAGTCTTTGACAGAACGAGAGTGGGGCTTCCTTTTTTTCACCCCAAATCTGCGCTCTGGGATGCGGCGTCACCTCTCTTTTACATCTTCTGAAGAATTAAACACCTATCTAAAAAATATGGTTCCCGCCCACGCGTATTACTCGACCGCTTATTATGCTCATCCTTCGGCGGCTCAGATGGCAGATAAAGAATGGCTGGGAGCCGACGTTATTTTCGATCTGGATGCCGACCACATCGTTCGAGGGCCGTATGACGTTATGCTTGCACGGGTCAAAGAGGAGTTGCTGAAACTCGTCGATATGCTCACCTTGGAACTTGGTTTTGCAAAACGCGATCTGCGCATAAATTTTTCAGGCGGGCGGGGGTATCATGTCCATCTCCCTCTTCTTTCCGTTCGCGGATGGGATACCTCTGAACGGCGCGAACTGGTGAATTATGTCTCCGGAACCGGACTCTCCTTTGATAGCATGATGGATTCATCAAAAAAATCAGGTTGGCAGCTCAGATATCGGGATGCGCTGTCAGATGAATTCTCCCGGATAGCGGCACTGTCGCCTGAGGATGCTCTTATGTATCTTTCCAGTTTCCCAGGGATATCTGAGAAATCTGCCACAGGATTTTTGAAAAATATTGAGGCCACTCAAAAATTGCTCGCCGCTGATCCTAGAAAACTTCTTGCAAACAAAGTTGTCAAATCGATCGCTAACTCTGAAAATGAACCCTTTCAGTCAAGTGTCCTGTCTCGCGCGGCACAGGCCGACGAGCCTGTGACAACTGATGTAAAGCGTCTGATCCGCCATCCGGGATCTCTCCATGGCGGTTCAGGTATGCGCGTTGTGCCGATCCCCGTTGATCAACTGGATGCGTTCGATCCACTCATCGACGCGGTGGTGTTTGGTGAGCGCAGTATCTCTGTTGACTGTTCTTTCAATCTGTCGATGTCGATTCTTGGAAATACATATGCTTTGACTGCTGGTCGAAACGTCGTTCCTGAGGCCTTGGGTGTTTTTCTTTGCTGCCGCGGGATGGCCGAGATGTCTGGAGGTAAATAGATGGGCAGGATAAGTACATCCGACCTGCATGGGTATCTGATCGACGATCGGAACTTGGGCTCTCTTGCTGAGATACCTTCCACATTGTATGAAGAAATCCACGGTGATATTGTGGCTTTGTATAAACAGGCGGCGGCCCACGATGATCCCTTTGGGGAAGGTGCGCAAAGTATTTTGAAGGAGCGCGAAAGTCTGCGCGAATACATTCGCGATCTGTATGCGATCCGAACTCGTAAAATCCTTGCTCTCGCCCTTGCTCGGGCAAATGGCGAAGAAATCAATCGTGATGAGATAAGAATGATGGTCCCGGGCGAG
>DALTVZ010000102.1 GCA_029987315.1 Methanocorpusculum sp. | reverse complement strand
CCACCCGCGATGATCCGCTGCTATCCCCATCACATTTCTTCAGATGGAATCCTCTCCATCTCTGCCCTCACCTGACAACCTGTACTCATCTTCAGACTCCCGCACGAAAAATCCCTCCCCAACCATTTTATCCATGATCCCTCTCACTCGTTCTGCATCCTCGTTCATCTCTATTGCATAAACTTCCGGACTCCCACTCTTTTGTTTCAGCATCAGTTTTAGAACTCCGCCGCGGATCTCCCGATCAGAGCCTGCAAAGGCCTTCTGTTTTGTGTAATGCCGACTCCGCTGATTCGGGTTTTTCACGCTCGTCTTTAGAGCAGTTCCAAGATCCATCAGGGCCCAGTACCACTCCCGGGAGTTTTTTGGAAGAGTTGCTGTGACCAGCGGGAGAAGCTCCTGATCATCCACCGTCACGCCGTCATCAAAAAAGTAATGGATGAACACCCGCCTGATGTTCGTCTCGATGAATACCACCGGCCGGTCGAATGCAAACGCCGCGATCGAGCAGGATGTGGCAGGCCCGATGCCTGGTAGGGTCTTTAGGACCGCGGGGTCATCTGGGATCTCCCCGCCGAATTCATCCACGATGACGTTCGCAAGTTTTTTGAGATTTAGAGCACGGCGATTGTAGCCCATACCCTGCCATGCGGCAAGAAGTTCTGCCTGATCTGCCTTAGCTAGAGCATAGATGTCCGGGAACTCCTCGATGAACTTTGGATACATCGTCGCCACCCTTGGAACCTGGGTCTGCTGCAGCATAACCTCCGAGACCACGATCCTGTACGGGTCGTTTGTGTGCCTCCATTCCATGTCATGCCGCCCTTTGGCTTCGTAAAACGCCATGACATGCTGCTGGAAATCAGCGACGAGCGAGGGGGTGATCCCCTCTTCTTTGAAGCGGGTCCGAAGTTCAGAGACCAGCATCTATTGCGAAACCATTCTGTTGATCAGGATCTCGGCGACATCTGAGCTGTATTCGGTGACTCTGTGAAGGCTCAGAATGATCTGGTTCACCGCGACCGCCTCAGGGACCCGCATTTTTCGTATCGATTCTGCAAGGCTGTGGTACTGGGGTTCCATATCCTCCACCTCGCTGATGATCTTATTTGCTCCGGCAATGCTGCCCGAAAATATGGCCTGTATGCTTTTATTGAAGATCTCCAGTGAAAAGGCGCTCAACTTGGTCAGTTTCATCACAAGCATCTGGTCCACACCTTTGTCGATAAGGATCATCGCTGCTTCTGCCATGATGACCGTGTGGTCGCCGACCCTTTCTATGACCCGGGATATCTGATAATAGGTCGCTGCGATCGCGGGAGTGATCCCCATCTTCAGGGAAAGGGACGGGTTTTCGACGATCAAAGAGAATTGTCGGTGAACCAGCCAGTGCAGACGGTCCACATCCGCGTCTCGTGCGACGACATCCTCGGCGAGGTCGTGGCGTCCCTGCTCAAGGGCGTTGAGTGCATCCTCGTGCATGCCTTTCACGATCACATACATGCGTCGGATGGTGTTTTCAAACGGCATCTCGGTGGGGTTGAGGATATCTTTGAGCGTGATGCTG
>DALTVZ010000101.1 GCA_029987315.1 Methanocorpusculum sp. | reverse complement strand
TGATCAGATCCATCCGGTCAAAAATGCCCAGAGGTTAGTGAATCCTGTCGTCAGGATCCCTGTCATCATCTCAAGGTCCACTCCAAGCAGTGGTGTCAGGAAGATGAAGAAGGCAAAGGTCGCGATCGTACTGCCGATATTTGCCGCCGCCGCCACGAGCAGGATCTTGAACAGCGGGACCGAAAACATCTCTCCTATCGTCTCGGCTTTTGCTATCGCCTTAAAGTCCCCGCCGGTCGGCGGCCGCATCTTTGCCTCCACGATCGCGGCGAACCATCCGCATGCAAGGAACGGATTCAGGGAGGTCATCCATGCGAGTCCCGCCGCCGTTGCCGCAGAAAACGGATGACCTCGGACGAGCAATGTCGCAAGACCTGCCAGCACGCCGTTGATCACCACCCAATAGATGATCGCCCAGATCAGAAGCTCGGTCGCTCCTGAAAATGCGATCGCGAGAATGATGACCGCAAACATCGCGACGAACAGACCGCCGATGATCTTGCCCCAAGGATACTTTTTTGGCAGTTCGTTGAGCTCCTTCATGGGGGGGAGTGATTTTGGATCCTCTCTGAATCTGGTGATCCCGGGAAGATGCCCAGCTCCTACAACGACCACTGCCCGCTCAAAGGAACTGTGTTCAAGATTGATGATCCCGTGTGCGAGATAAGCATCCCTTTCGGTGATCAGCGCCTTTGCTCCGGTCGGTGAGAACTTCTCGAACTCAGAAAGAGCCAGCTCGATCATATCGGGATTTGTCAGAGAATCCACCATCTCGGCATCGATACACTCGGTCTGGTCATCTGTTCCTGCTATTGACTGGATAAGGATCCAGACGAGTTTTATCTTCTCGAGGAGTTTCATATTGCCCCAGAACCGTGCGAGCGTGGTGTTGATGTTTCGGTCGATCAGGAGGATCCTGATATTTCTCTCTTCAGCGATCTTGATCGCCGCTTTCATCTCGGCCCCAGGCTCGATCCCGACGTTCATCCCGATTTTTCGCTGAACATAGGCGAGGATCCACTGAACAAGCATAAGCGTGAAGTTCCCTTTCAAAAGATCCTTCACCTCAGGTGCCACCGGTTTTATTTCATTATTTGGCAGGATACCTTGTTCAAGTTCTTCTGACTCTCTCATCTGCTGTTTTAATGCAGTAAAACGCCCAGGATCCAGTTCGATGGCTATCACATCGGGATTCACTCTGTCCACTGCTTCATGAACTTCGTCGATGCTTTTCTGTGAAACATGAGCTGTTCCAACGATGTGTATTTCCGTCATTAGTGTTTATGCAGATGAGCTCCCCTGCTGTCGAAGATGATTGTTGATCCCAAAACCATACTATGCTTTTGGTACTGCTCTTTTGTTAAAAGGAACTCCTTGTCCTCAGCCTCCTTTCGGACGAGGAGATCCTTTGCTATCTGCCGGGTCTCCGGTGTCTCCTCGCCGGTTGTACATCCTGAGCATGCAAAGACCAGCAGCTCCTCGCCATCGAGCATGAATGGATAGGTCCGGCAGATATGCGGTCTGTTTGTGTAAACGGCACACCGGTTGTTTTTCAGAAACATGCAGTTCCCATCCTCTCCCCGCCTAAGCACCCGCCCAAAGGTGAATGTTGCCCCGCCGTCATGGATCCATTCAGGATACGGTTCAGTTATCTGATCTTCGCGAAGACCGCACGCTTTGCAGAGCAGATCGATCTCGTCAGGCGAGACCATCACCTCGTTATTTTTCCCGCTACAGCATTCCCCGCAGAGTCTGCAGGTGAATCCTGCTTCACGAATACACCTTTCCAGTTCCATTATGTGTATTTTATTACCATTTCACGGATCGAGTTTCTGATATCTTCAGGAGCATGACCAAGGATGCTTGCAAGAAACATCGCTCCTCCGGCGCCGGAACCTTCCTTGATCTCTCCCTTTGCATATCGTGCAAGACCCGCATGACCGATTGATCCGAATTCAGGATCCACATAATACGCATCTGAGCCAACTGCGGCCGCCGTTTCTTTGAACGACGCGGTCTTATCATTGTACACATAGATCGTCGTCACGATGTCTGGAACGGGGTTTCCAAGAGCCCGTATCACGGCGGCGGTGGCAAGCATCTGTGTGCCTCCTGCGAGAAACAGTTTTCCGCGGTACCCCGCTGCGATCCCAGCGGCGACTGGGATCATCGGGTCCCCGACCATGGAAACTATATCGAGCGGGTCGGTTACCCCGGCTTTTTTCACCTTTTCCACAGCTTCAAGTGCGATGTTTTCTTTGATACAGACCGGATTTTCAACGAGACAGCTGCTCACCTTTGCTTGGTACCCAAGGGCGCGAAGAACGCAAAGCGCCGTTGTTGTTCCACCGGGCAAACATTCTCCTAAAACAAGCATGTCATGTGATTGGGAAAGATATTCGCCGATCCATCTGCCTTTTTCAAAGAGCAGTTTCGCATGTGGAACGGCATTTCCTTCTCTCGGGTCACCACCGGCCTTCTCCCCCAAATTCATATGGGGGACGATAACGTCGTTATCCAGACCTGCAGCGATCATGAGAGGTTTCATCCCGATCAGCTCCATCATAGCGAGTGTCATGACCGCAGGTGTTGGGCACCCTGTCGGCGTATTTGGCGTTATGTCAACTGAGGTGATCTTCCCATTAATGATGAGTTCGGCGTCTAAGGGTGGGACCATCAGACTTTTCGCCGGGCTCTCTCCTGCTCCGGAAACTCCCTCTATTGTGGACACAAGAGAGTTTGACAGGATCAGGGCGAACATCGGCGACTCTGCAGAAAAGTTCACTCTCGTTGAAACAAATGGCATGATATTATATCATTTGGAACTGACAAGATATAATATAAATGCAGTCACTTCGTGCACTCCTCCAGTTCACCACCATCCTCCCTCTGGGAAAGTCGGCGGACTTTGATTCATTTGCGAAGCGAAGCTGGCTCTATCCAGTCGCCGGATATGTCACCGGCGGTATCGCCGCGATACCTGCTCTCCTCGCCTGGTATCTCGGCTTTGAAAACTCCATGATCATTGCCGCCATCACCCTTGCCTTAGCCGTCTTCATCTCAGGCGGCAACCATTTCGACGGGCTTCTTGACTTCGGCGACGGTCTCATGGCGCACGGCAGCAAGGAAAAACGGCTGCGTGCCATGACCGATCGAACCACCGGCGCCGGAGCTCTGGCTTTAGGCATCATGGTCGTTCTCCTCTCCTTTGCCGCACTCAGCTCAATGACCGTTCTCGAGATCGCCTTTGCCATATTCATTGCAGAAATATTTGGCAAAATGGCGATGGGATTATCCTCCGCTCTTGGAAAACCCTTCCACGAGGGCATTCAAAAATATATCTACGATCGTTCAAAAAGGCGGTTTTGCATCTATACTGTGCTGCTGACCCTGCCGCTCTTTTTGCTGCCGGGAAAAATGTATGTCGGGGCGGGACTCATCGCCGCTCTTGTCACGTTTCTTTGTCTCCTTCTTCTCGCGCGAAAACTTTTCGGCGGCGTCAACGGAGATGTGACCGGAGCGGGCAATGAACTCGCCCGCATGGTCGTTTTACTGGTCGTCTCGATACTGTTAACGTCTGCGTGACATCGGAACGAACCCAGATCCTGCGTCATCCGAACATTCGAGATCCGTCGCATTCTTGTCCTCTATCACTGTGTTGAACATGATCATCCCGTCCATAAGTTGTTCATCAAGGGACAATCCGCCCTTCGAATCGCGCATCGCCTGAGCGTATGGATTTGGTGTAACTCTCCGATTTACCCGGATCCCTGCGCAGTTCGCGCAAAAAACACAAGTACTGTGCACGGAAACTTCCTTATCCCCACACATCACGGTCGATTTACCGCTCGGTTTTCTATCAAGAGGTAATGATTTCATTACAGAGAATACGGAATTATTTTCCTATTAGTCTGCCGGTTCAGTTCTCTTACTCAAGGAATTATTTTATATGGTTGTAGGACCAATTTGTTTACACTCGTGTTGATTTGGATCGCAATCTTTTGTGTCCCTATCAATGAGTCAAAGTGGAGATACATTATCATGGCACCAGCTAAACCACACATGAACCTTGCCGTTATCGGTCACATTGACCACGGTAAGTCAACAACCGTTGGCCGCATTCTCTTTGAGAGCGGCGCCGTAGCACAGCACATTCTTGACGGATTCAAGAAAGAAGCAGATTCAAAAGGTAAAGGAACTTTCGAGTTCGCCTGGGTAATGGACTCTCTCAAGGAAGAGCGTGAACGTGGTATTACCATCGATATCGCTCATAAGAAATTCGAAACCCCGAAATACAATTTTACCGTTGTTGACTGTCCAGGTCACCGTGACTTCGTTAAGAACATGATCACCGGTGCATCACAGGCTGACGCAGCAATTATCGTCGTATCCGGAACTGAAGGCCCGATGGAGCAGACCAAGGAACACGTTTTCCTGTCCAAGACTCTTGGTATCAACCAGATCGTCGTCGCCATCAACAAGATGGATGCAGTTAAGTACTCCGAAGAGAAGTACAACGAAGCAAAAGACAAGATGACCAAGCTCATCATGTCCGTTGGATACAAACCAGCAAACACCCCCTTCATCCCAATCAGCGCATATATCGGTGACAACATCAAAGTCGCATCCGCAAACACCCCCTGGTACAAGGGCCCAACACTTCTTGCAGCGATCGACCAGTTCACCCTTCCAGCAATGCCGACCGACAAGCCGCTCAGACTCCCGATCCAGGATGTCTACACGATTTCCGGTGTCGGAACCGTCCCAGTAGGACGTATCGAGACCGGTATCCTCAAGAAAGGACAGAAAATTTCCTTCATGCCGGCAAACGTTTTCGGCGAAGTTAAGTCCATTGAGATGCACCACGAAGAGTTCGCAGAAGCACTTCCAGGAGACAACGTTGGTTTCAACGTCCGTGGTATTGCAAAGAACGATGTCCGCCGTGGAGATGTCTGCGGTCCGGCCGATGTTCCGCCGACCGTTGCAGATGAATTCACTGCACAGATCGTCGTGCTTCAGCACCCGTCTGTCCTCTCAATAGGATACACCCCGGTGTTCCACTGCCACACCTCTCAGACTGCATGTATGTTCACTGAACTTAACAAAAAGCTGGACCCACGTTCCGGACAGGTTAAGGAAGAGAACCCAGCATTCCTTAAAGCAGGCGATGCAGCAATTT
>DALTVZ010000100.1 GCA_029987315.1 Methanocorpusculum sp. | reverse complement strand
GACCGAGTGTCTGAGGGGGGTGAGAAAATGTGGGGATGGGAATCCCTCGGCTTTCTATGCTAACGTCACATCAATTTTTATTTCTAACGAAAACCTGCGTTTTCTTAGCTGAGGCCACTCCAAAGGAGTGACCCAAGCTCGCTTTAGCTAGCTTTTCTAACGAAAACCTGCGGTTTTCTTCGCTGAGGTCCATCCTGCGGATGAACCCGCTTTAGAAATTAAATGTCTTTTGTACGATCTTGATCGCACAAAAGTCGCCGCACATCGTGCACGCGTCGGAGTCTGCCGGCATGCGAGAGTTTCTGATGCAACGTGCCCGTTCAGGGTTAAGAGAGACGGCGTACTGGCGTTCCCAGTCAAGATCGCGACGTGCATGTCCCATCTCAAGATCTGCCTCTCGGGTCTTGGGCAGTTTCACCATATCGCCAACATGGGCGGCAATACGCGAACTCATGACACCCTCATAGACCTCTTCCGGGGTCGGAAGAGCAAGGTGCTCGGCAGGGGTGACATAGCAGATGAAATCGGCGCCGGCTGCAGACGAGACCGAAGCGCCGATCGCGGCAACACGGTCATCATATCCCGGAGCGATATCCGTTACAAGCGGGCCGAGCATATAGAACGGTTTGTTGTTTGTGACACGTTTTTCGAGCTGGACATTGGTTTTTATCTCGTCGAGCGGGATATGCCCCGGCCCTTCCATGATACATTGAACGCCTGCGGCATGTGCCTGATCGGCGAGTTCCGCATTGATCAAGAGTTCCTGTATGGCCGCACGATCCGTCGCGTCGTGGCATGCCCCGGCCCTCATACCATTTCCAAAGGAGAGTGTAACCTCATGCTCTTTTAAGATCTCAACAAGGTAGTCGAATCTTCTATACAGAGGGTTTTCCATCTCATTGTGCAGCATCCATGCCGTCATGAATGCTCCTCCGCGGGAAACAAGACCCCCATGTCTGCCCTGATGTTTCAGTCTCTTGACGGTCTCATAGTTGATACCGGTATGGATCGCCATAAAATTCGTACCGAGCTTTGCCTGCTGCTCGGTGATCTTGAACAGATCATCCTCATCCATAAAGACGACGCCGCCTTTATTTCTGGCAGCCTCAATGAACGCCTGATACAGCGGAACTGAACCAACTGAGAGATTCGACTGCGCACAGACCCTGCGACGAATATCAAGGAAATCCCCACCGGTCGAAAGTTCCATAAGTGTATCTGCTCCGGCGAGTTCAGCCTGACGTGCCTTTTCCAACTCCACCTCAACATCCACGATATCGGACGAGGTCCCGATCGAGGCATTCACTTTGGTACGAAGTCCTGAGCCGATACCGCAGAGTTTGATTTTTCGGTAGGGGGTCATGGGGATAACGATATGACCGCCGGCGATCCCTCGGCGGATGAAATCTTCTGTGACCCCTTCATATTTGGCAACGACCTTCATCTCTTCAGTGACGAGGCCTTTTTTTGCATCTTCAACGATTGTCATACCCATAGGTCAGGAGGGTGAAGGTTATAAACTATATTATTTGCCATAAATAAAAACAAATTTGCTTGTTGATTTAACAAGTAAAACACTATTATATCCTGTTTTATGCGTAAAAATTTACGTTGATAGCAAGTGAATTTGGGTTTAATGGATGGTCTGGTTGCGGGCTGTGAAAAAAACATTGAGTAATTACTTGAGAAATGTTCGAAGGGTCAAGCACGTCCGCTAAGAAAAAAATGATCACGGCGAGAAGAGAGATGCTGCAAAATCTGCAAAATAAAAAAATGAAGATGGTATATATTTTCAGCAGGGTCTATTTTTCAAGACCGCTGGTGATTTTTCTTTCCATGATATACGGCAGAGCGATACCAAGAAGAATGATAATGACCCCTACCCAGCGAAGAGCTGCAACCGGTTCAAGGATGATAACTGCTGCGGCAAGTACTTCCACAGGGAGCTCGGCCGAGTTGAGGATAGTTGCCATACCAGTACTGATTTTTGGAGTACCCACAGCAAGGAAAAAGATCGGGATCGCAATTCCAAAGAGACCAAGCGGGATACTGTAAGCTAATGCATGGGTATTCGTTATTCCTTCGATGACCGCTGCACCTCCATAGACCGTTCCAACAAACAGCAGAACAAAGAGCATACAGACCGTGGCGATATAGAAACTGCGGTTCATCGGTGCGAGTTCGGG
>DALTVZ010000099.1 GCA_029987315.1 Methanocorpusculum sp. | reverse complement strand
TGAGTATATTGGAGACAAGCGATACTGCAGTTTTTGGAGCCTTCTTCGGACAGTAAATTTGTTTGGTCCTGAGATGATCTATCACATCATTCCCGAGCATCTGGATCCGTACGACTATGAAGCGTTTGCCAAATATTCTGGAAAATGTTATGTGGTTGCCACCAATTGTAACACAGGAGAGGCTGAATATTTCCATCTGAAAAATATGCGTGAAGATGTGGACATGCTTCAGGCCTCAAGTTCTCTCCCGCTCCTCGCAAAAATAGTCCGAATCGGTGGAATAGAATACTTGGATGGGGGTGTGGTCGATTCGATTCCTCTGCAGAGATCCCTCTCTGATGGTAATACTAAAAATGTCATTGCCTTAACTCAGGATATCACGTATCGCAAAGAACCGATGAAGATCATCCCTCTTCTGAAACTCGCCTACAGAAATTATCCTAAACTTGTCGACCAGCTTGCGACCCGGCATATCAGATATAATCAGGCCCTCGACCTTATCGAAAATGAGGAGTCTGCTGGCAGGGCTTTTGTGCTCCGTCCAAAAAATCCGGTGAACATCGGTAGAGTTGAGACAAACAAAAAGAAACTTGCCGCGCTCTACGATGATGGGTATCGAGAAACGAATGAACGAATGAACGATCTGATCGCATTTTTGGAGAAGTGATCCCTCCTCTTTTTCAAACAGGCTTTTCCCCAAAAAACACCAACACTATTGTATGGCACTTACCCGGCGAATCATCCCCTGTCTCGATCTGAAAGCAGGACGTGTGGTAAAGGGAGTAAATTTTGAAGGGCTACGCGATGCAGGTGACCCTGTGGAGCTTGCCTCAAGATATAATCAACAGGGTGCTGACGAGGTTGTGTTCCTGGATATTTCTGCATCAAAGGATAATCGCGGTACTATGATCGACGTGATCGGTCGAGCGGCCGATCAGCTTTTTCTTCCTCTGACAGTTGGGGGCGGGATCCGCACGGTCAAAGACATCCAGGAGATCCTGCGTGCCGGTGCAGATAAGGTAAGCCTGAACACGTCTGCGGTAAAAAATCCTGAAGTTTTAACAGAAGGTTCCCGTTTGTTTGGGAATCAGTGTATCGTACTCGCCGAGGATGTTCGGAGAAACTATGAGATGTGTGAGGGAGTGACGCCGATCCATCTTGTCGACGGCAGGGTCTGTTGGTATGAGGTGGTCATCTATGGGGGAAGTGAGAGGACCGGCATTGATGCCGTGTCATGGGCACAGAATGCGGTCAGCCGAGGAGCCGGCGAGATCCTTCTCACGTCAATGGAGACCGACGGTGTGAAGACCGGATTCGATCTGGAGATCACCGCGGCCATCTCGGAAAATGTAGACGTTCCGGTGATCGCGTCCGGCGGTGTTGGAACTCTTGAGCATTTCTATGATGGCTTTGTCAAAGGAAAAGCTGATGCCTGTCTTGCTGCGAGTGTGTTTCATTACCGCGAGCTGACGATTCACTCTGTCAAGGAGTATCTTGCATCACGCGGCGTTTCGGTTCGTTTGTAAATGGGATGGGAGAACGATTATGAAAAGCGGGGCCCACGGTGGGGAGGGGCTTCCTATCTCCTTCCTGAGATCCCGACGGGTTCTCTCGTTCTGGAAACGGGTTGCGGTAATGGAAAAACACTGCGCTCACTCGGCCCCAACGTGCTTGGGATCGATATCTCTCGGTCTGCCGTTGAGCAGGCCGGGCCGTCGGCTCTTGTTGGTGACATCTGTTTTATTCCGTTCAAAGATGCTGTTTTTGATGTCGTATTCTGCTGGCATGTTCTGGGACATCTTTCAATATCGAAAAGAAAAACAGCGGTGGATGAGATGCTTCGTGTTTTGAAACCCGGAGGTCTGTTTCATTTCAAGGATTTTTCCAGAAACGATTTTCGATTTGGAAAAGGCGTTGAGGTCGAACCCTCATCATTTTTACGTGGGGACGGGATCATCACGCATTATTTCGAATCTGAGGAGCTCGCCTCCTTTTTTGGTCCTTCTGTTATCTCGACGGTCTCATGGGATCTTCGGATAAAAGGCGTGAATAACCACAGAGAAGAGATCCTCTTATCTCATAAAAAAACCAATATAGAATAATTATGGCTGATCTTTTCCCTTCACTCATATACACGGACGGACTTATCTCGGTTATCGTTCAGGATGCAAAAACCCTCCAGGTCCTCATGTTTGCTTATGCGAGTGAAGAGGCGGTCTCTCTTACGCTTTCAACCGGATACGCTCACTACTTCAGCCGTTCGAGAAACAAACTCTGGAAAAAAGGCGAGGAGTCAGGACACCTTCAGAAGATCGTTCGTGTCTGTGTCGACTGCGATCTGGACTGTTTGTTGTATCTGGTAGAGCAGACTGGGTGTGCATGTCACGAAGGATATGTCAGTTGTTTTTTTCGAACGATCGATGGCGAGGTGATTCTTGAAAGACTCAAGGATCCCGAAGATATCTATTCCCATTGAATCATTTGGTCTTCCTCTAGGAACACTATACTAATATCCTATTGAAACCCCATAAATACTGGTTGAATATTTTATGATACTCGTACCTGATACCAGCGTCGTCATTGACGGCCGCGTTACCGCCCTGCTCGAGAAAGGGGAATACCGTGACGCAACGATAATAATACCTGAAGCTGTCTTTGCTGAACTCGAGGCACAGG